>CAYGZM010000102.1:0-13621 GCA_964354365.1 uncultured Pirellulales bacterium | reverse complement strand
TTGATTTGCTCATAAGTCTTCATTGTTCATTCCACTGCGGGAAGCACACATACTTGCTCAAACTGACCGACAGTCAGTTTGAGAATGTAAAAATCAAAGTGAAAAATGCAAAATTGTGGAATCCCGACGCTGTCGGGATGACTATTCTAATTATGGTTTTGTGTTTCATAACTGTTTATCATACGACTGTTTATGTTGGTTCTTGACAATGAAGCGGTCAGTCCGAGCTACTTACTGCTTTGTACAAACGGGCCTTAGTATAAGTATTGAGAGTTAGGTTGTCAATTCTCGTATCCGCTTTGCGCAGGATGAGATGGCACTTTGGTTGGCAGGAAGACTTTCAACCCGGAGCCCGGATTCTTCGCTGGCGCTCAGAATGACAAACGAGCGTGGGATGATATTACACTCAATAAGATTACACTGTGGCAGATATGGTTTTGTGTTTCATAACTATTCATCATATAACGGTTCATGTTGACTCTTGGCAATGAATCGGTCAGTTTGAGGAGAATAGTTTTTCGTTAGACATCCGGCTGGGCGGTCTGTATATTCCGTGAGGTTAAATGTGATTGGATGTTTGGGGGGGGCTTGTGGTGAAAATATGGATATTAGTCAAAACGGTAGACGCCCACACATTACGATTTTGGGCGGAGGCCTGGGGGGCCTTGCGGTGGGATACTACGCCTCAAAGAGGGGCCTGCCCTTTATGCTTTACGAGGCGAGAGATCGGGTGGGAGGCAACTGCACAACATTGAAGCATGGTGATTTCCTGTTTGATTCAGGGGCACATCGTTTTCATGACAGAGATGAGGGGATTACAAGAGAGGTCAAGGAGCTGCTGGGTGCGGACCTCAAGACAGTCAATGTTCCCAGCAAGATATACTACAAGGGAAGACTCGTGAGTTTTCCGCTGGCGCCGCTGGATTTGGCGCGAAATCTGGGCTTATGCACTTTCGTTAAGGTCGGGCTTGAGATATTGCGTTCAAGACT
Organism: uncultured Pirellulales bacterium; assembly: GCA_964354365.1. Classification (GTDB taxonomy): domain Bacteria; phylum Planctomycetota; class Phycisphaerae; order Sedimentisphaerales; family Anaerobacaceae; genus CAYGZM01. Next base: position 12,631 of record CAYGZM010000102.1, on the reverse strand, counting down.
GAGGCGGGCGGAGCAGGGAAGCAGTTTTGAGAGTTTCGCAGTAAGGACTTACGGCAAGACGATAGCGGAGCAGTTTCTGCTGAACTATTCTGAAAAGCTGTGGGGGCAATCCTGCGACAAGCTGTCGGCGGCAATCGCGGGTGAGCGGTTACGGGGGCTGAACGTTCGGGCTTTCCTCATAGATTCAATATTGCCTGAGAAATCCAAATCGAGGCATTTGGAAGGGACGTTCTACTATCCCAAGCTCGGGATTAGTGCGATATCAGAGAAACTGGCAGAGAGTTGCGGGCGGAGCAATATCCGGACGGATTCAGAAGTCACCGGGGTCGTTCATAACAATCGAAGAATCGAGGCCATAGAAGTCAACGGCCGGGAATGGGTGGACGCGGACGAGGTTGTCAGCACTTTGCCGCTCGGATATTTTTTAAGAGCAATGAGACCGGCGGCGCCTTCAAACATTTTGCATCTGGCAGAGACTCTGCGTTACCGCAGCCTGATATTGGTATCGCTTTTTATCAACAGGCACCTAGTCACGCGGGCCGCGACGGTCTATTTTCCCGACCGGAGTTTTCCGTTCACAAGGCTGTATGAACCGAAGAACAGGTGCGAACACATGTCTCCGGCGGAACAAACGTCGCTGATTGCGGAGATTCCGTGCCAGAAAGACGATGAGCTCTGGACGCTCAGAGACGATGAGCTCATCGAGATGGTCCGTTCAAGGCTCGTTGGTATCGGCTGGATAACAGAGAAGGAGATTATGGATGCGTCGGTCAGGAGGCTGCATTACGCCTATCCTATTCTGGAGGTTGGCGCCGAGCCGGCGGTCAGGGAAATAAGGGCATACTTGGAGAGTTTTGCAAATCTCAGATTGTCGGGCAGGAACGGGAGGTTTGTCTATTCCTGGATTCACGATATGATGAGATTCGGCAGGGAGATCGTCGGGCAATACTGTCGCAAGTACAGGGACGCGGGACCTCCGATTGTGGAGTTGAAGATGCCAGCGGCGAAAGGGATGGGCACGAAGAGAGATGAGACGAAACAAATACTATCTTTGTAGTCCGAGCAGCAGTGGTTAAGTTCAGAATTGCAGACTATTTTTATCCATGGCGCATTCTTCATTGGCGACGGCTTCTCTGGAGAAGCCAGTACTATTCGGACGATGAGATGCGCGCACTGCAATGGGAGCTGCTATCGCGATTGCTCAAACATTGCTTTGAGAACGTGGCTTACTACCGGAAGCTCTTTGGCGAGCTCGGGCTGCATCCGTCTGATTTCAAGGGCGTGGAGGATTTGTCGCTTGTACCGGTCGTAAACAAGCGAATTTTGCTTGAGCGATACGAGGAATTCAAGGCGGACAATTTTAAGACATTCAGGCCAAGCGAGGTTCATACAAGCGGGACAACAGGCACTCCGCTGAGCCTCTATTGGGATGCGAATTCCAACGTGCTCGAGCTTGTCTGCCAGTGGAGACATTTTTCGTGGTCAGGGTACCGGCTGGGCGAACCATTCCTTGATATTCGCAGCAGAATACTGGATGTTCCGAGCGGCTACCTATGGAACCGCGCGTGCAGAGGGCTTGAGGTTTCTTCGGACAACATTGACGCGGCAAATGTCCAGAGATATGCGGAGCTGCTGCGGAAATATCGCGTAAAGCTGTGGCGGGGCCATCCGCATGCGATTAATTGGCTTTGTTATTTGTTGCATAATGCGGGGATTGACGACGTAAAACCGAAGTACGTGGTCTCGTGTGCCGAGACGCTGCTGGGCTATCAACGGGAGTTTATCGAGTCGTGGTCGGGGGTGCGGGTATGTGACAACTACGGGCTGAAAGAGCATAACGCTCTAATCCACCAGTGCCCCGAGGGGGGATATCACATCGCTTCGGAATACGGCGTTGTTGAAATCATTCGGGACGACGGCCAGGCGGCGCTGCCGGGCGAGGAAGGGCGCATTGTGGCAACGGGTCTTCACAACAAGGCTGTTCCACTGCTTCGCTACGATACGAGAGACTATGCGGTGCAGTCGGACAGAAGGTGCTCGTGCGGAAGGACGCTGCCTTTGGTGGAGAGGATTACCGGCAGAATTGACGACCGTATTTTACGGGCGGATGGAAAATGGGTATCAGGTCTTCAGAGGGTGTTTTACTTTGCCAAAGGGGTGCGAAGTGCTCAGCTTGTGCAGGAACAGAGGCAGAACCTCGATGTGTATCTTGTGCCTGCGGAAGGTTACGGCGAGGAGACTGAAATCCACTTGTGTACTGAATTGAAGAAGAAGCTCGGCGAATCGATGAAGATTCATATTCACCGCGTAGAAGAGATTCCGTTTCGTTCGCCGGGAAAGTCGAAATTTGTCGTGAATAAACTGGGATTCGACGACAGCACAGTAAAAAAAGGAGTCAGCGATGAGCACACAAAAATCTAACTCGAAGGTCAGGTCGAGGTCGCGCCGGGATTTCCTCAGACAGGGCGGATGCCTGGTTGCCGGTTCGGCTTTGGCGGGCGTGGCCGCTCAATGTTACGCTGCCGGGAGTTCGACGATCAGGCTGGCGCTGGTGGGCTGCGGAGGCCGGGGCACAGGCGCGGTCGCCGATGCCTTTTCGACCACGGGCGGTCCGGTGAAGCTCTATGCTCTCGCCGACTTGTTCGAGCACCGTGTCCAGGGCAGCCTGGATAATCTGAAGAAGGGTTTTGCGGACAAGGTCGATGTGCCGCCCGAACGCCAATTTGTCGGCTTCGACGGCTACAAGAAGGCGATCGACTGCATAGGGCCGGGCGACGTCGTGCTGCTGACGACACACGCGGCGTTTCGTCCGCTGCACTTCGAGTACGCCGTCGCCAAGGGTGTGAATGTCTTTATGGAGAAGTCTTTTGCGGCGGATTCACCGGCGGTGCGTCGTCTGCTCAAGGCAGCCGAGCTGTCCGAGAAGAAGAATTTGAAGGTCGGCGTCGGCTTTATGTGGCGGCACTCCAAGGCGAGGCAGGAGGTGGTCCGGCGGATTGACGACGGGGCCATAGGCGACGTGCACACGCTGCGGATATACCGGGTCCACGGGCCGGTGCACTGCCCGCCGCGCCCTAAGGACGTCAATGAGCTGGTATTCCAGCTCCAGAACCCAAACAGCTTCACGTGGGTATCGTCCGGGTTCTTTATCGACTGGCACTGCCACAACATCGACGCCGCCTGCTGGGTGAAGGGGGCCTGGCCGGTCTCGGCCCAGGGTATGGGCGGGCGCTGCTACGGGGAGGCGGGCAACCAGTTCGATCACTACACGGTGGAATACACGTTTGCGGATGGGGCGAAGCTGTTCGCCTTTTCGCGTCACATGAACGGCTGCTGGAACACCTACGCCGACTACGCCCACGGCTCGAAAGGCTCAGCGGTGATAATGGCGACACTGGGCGAGCCGGAACCGAAGATTTACAAGGGCCACAGAATGGTCGCGGAAGATTTGGTTTGGGAGTACGGGCAGCCCGACTGCAATCCATACCACGCCGAGTGGCAGGTGCTTCTGGACGCGATCCGGCAGAACAAGCCGCACAACGAGGCCCGGCGGGCGGGCGAGGCGGACGTGGCCGCATTGATGGGGCGGATGGCTACACACACCGGCCAGTATGTTACCTGGGACCAGGCGTTGAACTGCGACCTCCAATTCGTAAAAGATATTGACAAGATGACCTTTGAGTCCCCCGCTCCAATCCATGAGGGTCCCGATGGCATCTATCCGGCGCCGCAACCGGGGATCTCAAAGGAGTGTTGAAGGGCGTGTTTTGCGGGCACATGCGACAGCGTGAACGCGGGACGTTCGGGTCCCGTCGAGGGGCCAGTGGAGCGCGCCGCCGAGCTGCTCGCCCACGAGTATTTTAGTGCTACGACGCTACTTGGATTTTGCCAGCAAGCATAATCTCTTGTTGCATAAGCAGTTACGATAGCTCTGTCGAATATAAACGATCAAATCGGCTTTGAGGACACTTTAGCGAATCCGAATTTGTGTTTTGCGCTTTACCAGCTACCAGCAGACCCCCGGGCCGCTTGCACCGACAAGCCTGCGGGGGCCACAGGGCTGTGGTCATCTGCCTGCCGGCAGCCTAAAGGCGATAAACGCGATTCTTGGGCACATAGAACCAATACTTGCAGCGTAAGTAGCGCTGTGGTATTAGAACGTCTCCTGAATCTCCCTCCGGCTGAGCAGGTGAAACGCAGGTTGCCCGCACAGGACCAGGCGAGTCTCGTGATGGAAAGTGTGAGTTGATATGGCAAAGGCAGTAATTACCGTAAGAAACATCAGCAAGAGCTTCGGCAGTATTCAGGCGGTGCGCGACCTGAGTTTTGCGGTGGAAGCCAGCAGTTGTTTTGGATTCCTCGGCCCGAATGGCGCCGGGAAGACCACAGTAATGAAGATGATCTATGGCAAATGTGCAAGGGACAAGGACTGCAGCAGCCTAATGGACATCTTCGGATACGACCCTGCCGAAAATGAGCTTGCCATAAAATATCTCTCCGGCGTTGTGCAGCAGGAAAACAACCTCGACGACGAGCTTGACGTTATCCAGAACCTGATGATCTACTCGAAGTTCTACAATATACCGGCTAAAATCGCCAGGAAGCGCATCGAATACTTGCTCGGCTTCCTCGAGCTGTCGGAAAAGGCCGATTCGAAGATCAAAGATCTTTCCGGCGGTATGAAGAGACGGTTGGTGATAGCGAGGGCTCTTCTGAATTCACCGAGACTGCTGATTCTCGACGAACCCACTACCGGCCTGGATCCGCAGGTGCGGCATCTAATCTGGGACAAAATCCGCCAATTACAGAAACAGGATACGACTGTTCTGCTGACAACTCACTATATGGAAGAGGCATTCCAGATTTGCGATCGCCTGCTTATCATGCACAAGGGAAGAAAGATAATGGAGGGCGCGCCCAAGGATTTGTTGGCTGAAAGCATAGAAAGGCATGTTCTTGAGGTCCTCGATGCCGATTCGATGAAGCAAATTCCTGATAATGCACTCTTGGGCCGTGTCAGAACGGACAATGCCCCTAACGTTATACGTTACTACTCTGATGATATGGACGCTCTGAAGAACCTTGCAGATTCTCATCTCAAAGGCGGCGATTATCTCATAAGACAGACGAATCTTGAGGATGTGTTTTTGAAAGCAACCGGGAGACAGCTTGATGACAGACAGTAGCCCGCATATATATCCGCCGCTTCATCGAAGACTCTACAGCGTCTGGTATCGACACATGCGGGTCTATACAAAGAATTTGCTGAGCAACGGCTTGCCTCCGTTTTTGGAGCCGCTGATTTTCCTGGCCGCCGTCGGGCTTGGATTAGGCAAGTACATCACTGAGCCGATGGGCGGGGTCAAATACACTGAGTTTCTTGGCACAGGCCTGCTGGTTACAACCGCAATGTTCACTTCGGCGTTCGAATGCACTTTCGGCACCTTCATACGTCTGGAGTTTGAAAAAGTCTATGACGGGATGCTCGCCGCGCCTATGACCGTCAACAATCTCATCGTCGGCGAAATGATATGGGCAGGGTCAAAGGGATTGTTTTTCTCCTTCGCCGTTTTATGCGTGCTGTCCGCATTTGGAATTATTGTCACGCCTTACAGCCTGCTCGCGCCGCTGGTCGGCTTCCTCACCGCGGTTATGTTCGCGGCGTTGTCGCTGCTGGTCACTTCTTTTGTCAAAACAATCAACCACTTCAATTTCTACTTCACCGGCTTTATCTCCCCGATGTTCTTTTTTTCGGGCGTGGTCTTTCCAATCTCAAATTTACCGGGCTTTGTCAGACCAATGGCCGAGATTGTCCCGCTGACCCACTCGGTGCGATTGGTCCGAGCCGTATGCACAAATACTTACGAGCCGATCCTGTTGTTCGATTTGCTTTACACCGTCGTCTTCATTTTGCTCATAGGCTTCCTGGCAATAGCAAGGCTCAGGAGAAGACTGGTGAATTGAGCGGCCGTGGTCCTGTGTCTTACTTTCTATAAAAAGGCTTCTGGAAAATTGCAGGTTAGGCCTACTTAGAAAAGAAAAAATCGTTTGTTGATTTTTTCTTTTCAACGGCAACGTATTGTCTCGTAATTGCTTAGGTAATTATTGAAGAAAATCACAAAAGAGATTTTCTTCAACAATATAGGTCTAACCTGCAATTTTGCAGAACTCATTACTTTCTATAAAGGCTTGACGCGGACGTTTCGGAACCAGACATTAGCTCCGTGATCCTGAAAGCCGATGTGCCCTTCGCGTTTGAAATCCTTCAGGGCGGTGCGGAACTTGTTCTTTGACTTCTCGTCATCGGGGTTCCTGCCCGGCTCAGTCCACTTGTTCAAATCCATATCAATAATCTGTTGGCCATTCAGCACGATGCTGATTTTGTTATCAACGGCGGTAATGGTCGCGTGGTTCCATTGGCCGTCTATAGTCATTTCCTTGCTCGGGGCCAGAGCGTCATAGATTGCGCCGCAGCTATATTTGTTCGGACTCTCGGCCGGCTGATAGACCTGCATCTCCAGCCCCGTCTGGACGCAGTCTTTCGGATTGTCGGTGCGGATGAAGACGCCGCTGTTGCCCTCGGTCTTGAACTCCAGGTCGAGGGCGAAGTCGCCGAAACGCTGCTTGGTCCAGATCATCCCGGCTCCGGGCTTTCGGGCCAGAGCGCCATTTTCAATCACCCAGTTTGGACTGGGCGGGCCTCCGGCTTCGCTCTGCCAGTTGCTCAAATCGGCGCCATCGAATAAGACTTGCCACTGACCTTCGTTGGCCTTGCCGGTTCCTGAGTTCAGCAGCACATCGATACGGGGGGCTTTATGGCTGTAGGGCTTCATCAGGATATCCAAATCGCCGTCGCCGTCCAGGTCTGCGAGCTTGCCCTCGTGTATGCCCTGGCCGTGGGAGGCCACCGTTTCGGTGAAGCCGCCTTTGCCGTCGCCGTACCAGATGTATGTTTTGGCGTTGTCGCCGGCGCCGGGGTTGCCCATCTCCCCGATGAAGATGTCCAGGTTGCCGTCGCCGTCGATGTCGCGCACTTCGCATGTATGGCCGTGTACGATGTAACGAAGCTTGCGAGGCATCCACTCGTTGTCCTTCCATTCGTATAGCTTTGCATCGCCGTCCATATCGCCGGGGCTGAAGACCACTTCCGGCCGACCGCCCTTTATTAGCTGACCGGCCGCACATTGCGTGAAGGCCATATTGGCATCGATGACGTTCTCCGCGTATTTTGTTTCTCCGAGATGCTTGAACCAGCGTCCGCCGCCGACAATATCGACCTTGCCATCCAGGTCAATGTCAACCGGTATTGATGGAAAACCCTCACGTTCAAGCCCGCTCGACCACGTGTAGATTGTCGCATACGTCCAGGGCTCGGTCGTTTTTGGATTTGAAGGAATCTCATATAGAAGCAGGGCTTTGGCCCCCTGATTCCAGGAGACAAGCTCCACCTGTTCGTCCCCGTCGAAATCTCCGACCGTCTGGTCGTGATGCTTGTTTGCCCCGGAATCCTTTATGCACCTGCGCACCCACGGCTTGGAGAACGTCGGGTACGGGTTCTCCCACCACCAGATATTGTTGCCGCTTGCATCCTGGCCAAAAATAATGTCGAGGTCGCCATCGCGATCTATATCGAAGGCTTCGCCGCCTGCTTCGGGTTTCAAAGCAGTCTCGTCGATGACCTTCATATCCCAGCCGTTGCCGTTGTACTTGTACCAGACAACCGACGGCGTCTGCGTGCGCTCGGTCACGACGAAATCGTCGATGCCGTCCTTGTCGATGTCGGCAACAACGCACGCTGTCTGCTGGTTGCCGCTGTTTGGGCCGGGCAGTGTCTTACGCTGCCAGACCACCTCGGCGCACAACACATCGGACCAAAGGAGTGAAATCAAAAACAGGTACAACGATGTAACCGACTTGAGCCTTCCGCCGAAGGTTCTGCCAGGATTTCTGGTTGAGAGACTTTTCACATTGGCCATGACGCACCTCACAAGTCTATGTTCATAATTAGTCTAATCGGTAGCTCTGTTTTCGTATAGTACCACGTTATTGCCTATGCAGGCAACAAAGACAATGGCGGGACCGGCCATTCAGTCTATGTTGCCGACCCTGGCATGCTTAGTGTATCCGGACAAAGTGACATTTCCGGCGGTAAGTTCCACCCTCCAATAGATTTATGGTAATGGGCGATACAGGATTCGAACCTGTGGCCTCACGGGTGTGATCCGTGCGCTCTAGCCAACTGAGCTAATCGCCCGTAACCCATTATATAGAACCATTAACCGGTCTGTATGTCAAGCTTCAATTGCGAATTATCGATGCTCGATGCTCGATACTGGATACTCGGTGCTCGACCCGGCACGTGACGCTTGCATAAACGCGCGATGAAGACGGGGCTTGGCGATCAAGAGCCGTGATGCGGCTCGGTCGCCACGAGATTGATGCGTCCGAGCTTGACCCCTTTCATGCTCAGCAGGCTTTCGGCGACCTGGTTGATCTGGCCGACAGGGCCTCGCAGGACGATCACCTCCAGACAGTCGTGGTGGTCGAGATGCACGTGCAGGGATGATATCGCCTGGAGGATATGGGAGTGCTGCAGGTCAATGAGCTTCTGGGGGACCATTGTTGCGTGGTGGTCGTAAACGAGGCACACGGCGGCGACTGCATTGGCCTTGGGGTTGCTGATCTGCTCGCTGCTCAGCTCCCGGCGCACCAGGTCGCGTATGGCCTCGGAGCGGCTTTCGTAGCCTCGTTTGGCGATAAGCTTGTCGAAATCGCAGAGCAGCTTTTTGTCAAGTGAGACGCCTATACGCTCCACTCGGTTCATTTGTTCTATTCCTTTAAGCAGCGTCACTCGTATCTCGTGTTGCGTTCTGAGAGCGCTCACTTACGTTCGCGGCTCTGTTTGGGAATATATTCTCAATTCTCAATCGTGCGCTGTGTCGTTCTTGCTTGTGACGTAGATAACCTGCTCGGCGAAGATATTGGGCATGAACCTCACCGGGCGCAGCCGTTTCTTGCCGAGCGGAATCTTCTTTTCGACCTTGACCGACAGCCTGGCGCAAAACTCGTCGAAATCCTTCAGCGAGAGAAAATGTATGTTGGGCGAGTCGTGCCACTCGAAAGACAGATGCTTTGTCACCGGGGCCCTGCCCTGGAAGAAGATCTGCATTCTGCATCGCCAGTGGGCGAAGTTGGGAAAGCTGACAATGACTTTTCTGCCGATCCGCAGCAGCTCCCTGAAGACTCTTTCAGGATTTTTGACCGTTTGCACAGTCTGTGAGAGTATCACGTAGTCGAGGCTTTTATCGGCGTAGCTATGCAGGCCCTGCTCGACGTCGTGCTGGACTATCGGGAGACCTCGACAAATGCAGTCAAGCACCAGCTCCTGCTTTAGCTCAATGCCCTTGCCTTCTATTTTTTTGTCGGCGGTCAGGCTGGCCAGCAATTCGCCGTCGCCACAGCCGATATCGAGGACCGTGCTGTTCGGCTCTATAAGCGACTCGATCAGCTCGTAATCGACTCGCGCCCGATGCGCTCGCTCGAAGCGGCTGAACTGGCGGCCCATCAGTGCAGAGCATGAACATGGCTGTTTTTCCCCGCCGGGGTCATGAGCCGCCTTCAAAAAGCAGCAGATAAACGCGCCGAGCGTCTCCGGCTCCAGCAGAAATGCGTCGTGTCCGTAGGGGGAAGCAATGTTGCAATAGCTGACGTCCTTGCGATTGGCGGCCAGGGCGTCAACTATGGCCCTGGATTGTTCCGGAGTAAAGAGCCAGTCGCTTGCGAAACTGATGACGAGGAACCTGGATTTGACGCCTGCAAATGCCTTGTTGAGTGAGCCGTAGTCTTTCTGGAGGTCGAAATAGTCGGACGCCTTGGTTATGTAGAGATAGCTGTTGGCATCGAATCTCTCGACGAAGCTGCGGCCCTGGTGATCGAGATACGTCTCGACGGCGAATTCCGAGTCGAATTCGTAGCGGTATTTGTTGGCGGCCCGAAGCTGGCGGCCGAACTTCTCTCGCATTCCCTGCTCGGAGAGGTAGGTAATATGCCCAATCATTCGAGCGATAGCCAGCCCCCTGTCCGGGCCTTGGCTGTCGTGGTATTGCCCGTCGGCGAAGTTCGCATCGGCCAGTATCGCGTTTCGGCCCACGGCATCGAAGGCTATCGCCTGGGCGCCGAGATGGGTAGTTGTGGCAATTGGAATTGCGGCCTTGACGAAATCCGGGTATTCAATGGCCCACTGCAGGACCTGCATGCCGCCGATAGAGCCGCCGATGACTGCAAGGAGCCGGCGAACGCCCATTTTGTCCAACAGCAGCTTCTGGACCTTGACCATATCGCTGACGGTAATAATGGGAAAGTCCAATGCGTAGGGTTTGCCGGTTTTGGGATTCAGCGATGACGGGCCCGTGGTGCCCATGCAGCCGCCGAGGAAATTGGAGCATATCACGAAGTATTTGTTTGTGTCGATTGCCTTGGCGGGGCCAACCATAACATCCCACCAGCCGGGCTTCTTGTCGTCGGGGCTGTGGTAGCCGGCCACGTGAGCATCGCCGCTCAGCGCGTGGCAGATCAGAATAGCGTTATCCGCGGCTTCGCTGAGCTTACCATACGTCTCGTAAGCGACGTCTATCGGGGCGAGTGTCTTGCCGCAGGCCAATTTCAAAGGCGCTTGTTCATTCACGACCCTTATGGTCCGCGTTTGGACAACGCCGACCGAGTTCTTGTCAATCTCTGCCATATAAGGGCAAGTATATCTGCGAGCTTCTCTTTGTAAAGCCTGCCGCCGAAAAAGCTCGACACAACAGTCGCAAACGCATAAATTATGCTGTGAAGGCGCGCGGCTGAGGTGATTGGTGGTTTGGGGCAGCTCGGTATGGTAACGGCAGGGCAGATAATCGAGCTTTTCGGTATGAAACCCCTAAAAGGCGAGGGGGGATTCTACGCCGAGACCTACCGATGCAGCGAGCGGATTGGCGAGGCGCATCTGCCGGCGGGGTACGTGGGCGACAGAAGCCTCGGCTCGGCGATCTTCTATTTGCTGACGCCCGATACCTTCTCGGCCCTGCACCGGCTCAAAAGCGATGAGATATTTCACTTCTACCTCGGCGACCCGGTAACGATGCTGCAACTGCATCCGGACGGCTCCGGCGAGGTGATTACCCTGGGCCGGGACATTCTGGACGGCCAGCGGGTGCAGGTTACGGTCCCCGCCGGCAGTTGGCAGGGATGTTTCCTCAATCCGCGCGGCAGATTCGCCCTGATGGGCACGACGGTTGCGCCGGGCTTTGAATTCGCCGACTTCGAGCTGGCCGACACAAAGACTCTCCTAAAACAATTCCCCGCCCAAAAACACCTCATCCTCCGCCTAACGGGTTATTCTCCTCGCACCAGCGGAGGACAATCTACAGAAGCTGGCCACAAAGGGTAAAAGCAAAAAGGACAAAGGGTTATTGAAAGTCCAGGACCAGACGAAAGCCGGTGTTGAAGAAGCGGTCGGCCAGCCAGTAGAGGTCCCGGCACGCAGCGCGGCAGTCGCGCGCATCGTGGCTCCAACACCCGCCGCGAAGAACACGAGACCAGCCGATTATAGGACCTATCGGACCTGTCGGATTATCCGTCGGACTGGAACTGTAATAATTACCCGAGTACCAGTCATTGCACCACTCCCAGACGTTGCCCGCCATATCGTAAAGACCGTAGCCGTTGGCTGCAAAACTCCCCACAGGAGAGGTATAGGGATACGCTCCGTGATTCCAGAAGGGATGATAGCCTCTGGTCGGACTTCTATCGTATGAATAAGAACTGCTGCTGTAATAATTGGCCTGGCTGTGGCCGATACTATCGCCCCAGGGGAAACGCCTGCCGGAAAGGCCACCGCGGGCGGCGTATTCCCACTGCGCCTCTGTGGGAAGGCGATAACCGTTCTTTGAAAAGTCACAGTCCCAGGTGGAACGGTTGTAACAGAGTTCTTTAGCTTCCTGCTGGCTGCGCCAGTTGCAGTAGGCAGCCGCCCCGTACCAGGTCACCTGAACCATCGGATCATCGGCCATACTGCGCCCGCCCTTAATTCGCACAGTGAAAACTCCACCGCTATAAGCTATCTGGCTGTAAGAAGTGCTTGTTGACGTATCGCAGTATGGATAACTCGTCCCCGAACCGGCCTTATAGACCACCCCGTCCGTGACTGTTATTAGACCCTGGGACCTGGCGGAGTTAAGGTAGTCACAGTACTGCCGGTTGGTTATCTCAGACCCGCCCATATAGAACGAATCTACTCTTACCGTATGAACAGGTAACTCAGCCGAATAACCGTCACCAATGCTATCGCCCATCTCAAACGTCCCGCCTGGGATGAACACCATATCTTGCGGCGCCGTAACGTAACGCCAGATGATCTCGAGCGGGTTGATCGGTTCAGAGCGGTCCACTGTGAAGGTGCACGTATCGATACTGGCGGCTGATTCGCCCGGGCCGATCCGGGCATCACCGAAGCTTACGTGTGGGTCTATTATCCTCATATTATCCGGCCAGCTCACCATCAAAAGTTGAACCTTCTCAAAGGTAACGGCCGAGATATTTTCCAGAATCACCTCGCATTTGTATGCAAACACACTCCTATCAACCCGCT
>CAYGZM010000101.1:0-13773 GCA_964354365.1 uncultured Pirellulales bacterium | reverse complement strand
AAAGGATTCGAGGCGGCCAGGGTGAATTGGCGCTCGCGGCAAACGGAGGCAACCTGTTTACACGGATATGCCGCCTGATAGGCAAGGGTTCGGCTCCTAAACCACGCTTCAACTGGGCCGCTGCTCTGATTGCCGCCCTCTTGATACTGGCATTGGCAATACCGACAACACTTGCGATTTCGCGCAGACGTTCAACCGGCGCCACCGCGGACGCTGCCACCACCCACGTGCCGGACGCCAACAACATCCCGCCGGCGCCGCCGGTGTACGTTACCGACGCAAACGAAACCCGAGTACAGACGCTCTTCGAGTTCAAGATCTTCCAGGTGCCCAAGGACTCCAAGCTCATTAAGGATGCCGACAACGGCAACGTCTTCGTCCGCTGCGACAAGGCCTTTGCCGACGAGCTGGAAACGTTAAGCAAACAGAGCAAAGATGTAAGAGTCCTCACAGCTCCCAGGGTAATAACACTCGAAGGCGAAGAAGCCGTCATGTTCGTCGGCAACGACATGCCCTACACCACCGGGTACACCGAGCAGCCCGGCAAAGGCCCCAAGCCAATCATGAAAACCGTACACGGCGGTTACAAAATCAGGGTCAAGGCTCAAGTCGTTGACAACACCAACATCCGCACAGACTTTATCTTTACGCAAACAGACCCCACCTTCACAACTCACAAGGTCGCCAGAGGTCAGGAAATTCAAATACCCCTTATAAAAACCACTGAGTGCAGCGCCGTAGTCACGACCGGCGATGGCGGCACCGTCTTCATCGGAGGCCTGCAAGACGCTGAAAAACCGAACCAGACCATCATCATCCAGTTGACCCCGCACATAATCCGTGCGGGCCAGACAACACCCGCCGATGATTTGCTGCCGAACAAAGGATCAAAAGAAGAGGTAAGCTTCACCGTAGCGCCACAAGTCGTCACATCCATACGCGTTGACACTCTCGATGCACAAGCATTCCCTTCCTCCAGGCCCGAGCCTGCCAGGGTGGTCGAAGAGCTCATCGCAATGGTCAAAGGTCAGGCCCCACACTCATTTGAGCTGCTAAATACCCAAATGGCCGTTGCCGAGCAGCTTAAAGACCTGCGCACGATCCTCGCTGAACAACCTGTAGAGATCAACTCCGTCGTCGCCGACGACAACGAAGGCCTTGTCACAACTACAACCGTAAAGGACGACCGCAGCCGCGACGGACAGCTCCTCTTCCACCTGACAAAGCAAGAGGATAAATGGTGCATCGACGATATTGATTTTGAAACGCCCGACACCCTCAAAGTAGAGCTGGCCCGATTCCAAACGAGGTCCGAGGCGAGCAAGAGCAGCCGCCGAAAGCCGGCAGATAATAATTCGCAGGCAACAGAAGGCAAGAGTCTCGTGATTTTCAAACTGCGATACGCCGACTGCGGAGAGGCCTCTTATATACTCCGTCCCCTGCTCGTGGACATGCAAGGTGTTACAATCGTCACCGATACAAACTCAAACCAGTTAATCATCAACGCAACCGAAGCCGACCTCAAAAGGATAGCGGATTTGATCCAGAAAATCGACGTGCCAGAGATTGGCAGAGCCCAATCGGGTCCTTCTGACATCGTCGTTGAGATCTTCCCGCTCGAGTACGCTGATTGTGAGCAAGCCGCCCGGCTGCTCAATGACCTGCCCACACTCTCTGAGAAGGCCAAGATCGTCGCCGATAGTCGGCTCAACCAGTTGATAGTCCAGGCAGGCGAGTCCGATCTCCAACAGATAATGCAACTAATCGGTCAGCTTGACCGACCCTCCGACAATGAGACACTCAAAAGGCCCCGTTCTGCCGATGATGTCAAGGCCAAAGAAGAGCAAGCCCTGCGAACCGAGCAAGTGAAGGGCCTCGAAGACCAGCGCAAGGAGTTGGCCGACAAGCTCAAAGACCTCCAGCAAAAAATCCGCCAGCTCCAGCGAGAACACGGAATGGCTGAACTAACGACTCGCCAGGACCTTATGCTTCAGCGCGTTGCCGGCCTGATGAATGAGCTGGCCAAGACGGAATCAAGCAGAATGCAGCTCGAAACCGACCTCAAACTGCTTGAGCAAGGCAAAGACCAGCCGCTGCCGCCGCAGGAACTGCTCAAGATGCGGCAGGAATACGTCAACAATGACGCAACCGTAAGGGCCCTCGCTGAGAAGGCCGCACAGGTCGAGATGGAGCTGCTCCTTGCGCGCCAGACTTCGACGAACGACGGCCCCGAGGTCAAGAACAAGGCCGCCCTCCTCGAAGCCTTAAAGGCCCGTCTCGAACAGGCCAAACAAGAGGTCGCTGCAACTTTCGACAATCTAATGGCTAAGCAGGCGGCGGAAACATATAGACAAAAACTGATTAGGGCACAGACTGAGCTGGAACAGAATAAGTCATACGAGGACCGCCTTCGAGAGAGGCTGAAAGAGGAAGATGCCGAGACCGTCCGGATAGCCCAAATACAGCAGGAAATTCAGTTCCTTCGCGATGAATCGGACTCAACCAGGGAAATGTACGACGAAATCGGCCGTCGCGTCATGGAGTTTAAGACGGGCCTGACCAGCCCGGCCCGGCCCGACATTTCAAACGCCCCACCCCGGAATTCCGCCATTGAAGCGCCACCCGCTGAACTGAAGCCAATCCCGCCCGCTAACCAGGACAAATAACGCTCCGGCGCAGTCCGAGTAATGGATGTCGAGTATCGCGCGAGGAGAGACTCAAAGCAGTTGCCCGCTCAGTACAAATCTGGTACTCTAATTAAAACCGTATTTGGGAATGTCGGCTGATTGTTATGCGGTGTTCCGTTTCCGAAGTCTATTAAAGGTGTACTGCTGATGCGAATGACACATACAAGCACGTTGTCCCGATTTCTCTTCCTGAGTTGTCTGGCCGCTCTGACCGCAACTTCCGTATCCGCTGAGAACTGGCCTTGCTTCCGCGGACCGACACGTCAGGGCATATCAGACGAAAAGGATATCCCCGTAACGTGGAGTCCCGCGTCGAACATACTATGGCGCGCCCCGATTCCAGGCGAGGGCTGGTCGTCGCCAATCGTCTTTGACGATGATGTCTTCGTAACAACTGCTGCGGATGGAGGCGCATCACTGCGACTTCTGCGCATCAATCGCCTGACCGGCGCGGTGCTCTGGGACAAGGAGATTTTTCGCCAGAAGCCCGGCCATAAGCAGCCTTTCAACTCATACGCATCCTCGACGCCGGCAACAGACGGGCAAAAAGTCTATGTCCTTGCATGCGACGGGACCATACTCGCCGTATCACTCGACGGCTCGGTAGTGTGGACCAACAGCGACTTCGAGTTCTACGGCGAGCACGGCCTAGCGGTTTCACCCGTACTATACAAAGACACGCTCATAATCGCATTCGACGGCAGCAGCTCCGGCCCGGACAAGTACCTCGGCTGGCAGAAGCCCTGGGACCAAGCCCTCATACTCGCTCTGGATAAGAACACCGGAAAGCCTCGCTGGAAAGGCAGGCGCGGGGCTTCTCGTATCGGCCACGTCACGCCCTTGGTCATCACCGAAAACACCGCCGACCTGCTCATAAGCGGGGCCGGCGACGTTGTCCAGGGCTTCGATTTGAATACCGGCGAACTGATATGGACCGTCTCGAACTCGGGCGAGGGCGTTGTGCCTTCCCTCGTAGGCGGCGACGGCCTGATCTTCGCCACGTCCGGTTTCGGCGACTCCGCCATCCGGGCCGTCCGAACCGGCGGCAAAGGCGACGTCACCTCAACAAACATCGCCTGGGAATCAAAGAGCGATGTCCCCAAGATACCCTCAATGCTCTATGCAAGGCCCCACCTTTTTCTGGTAACGGAGACCGGCTTGGCCGAGTGTGTCAAGGCCGCTACAGGCGAAGTCCTCTGGACAGAACGTCAAAGAGGCAAACATTCCGCTTCTCCGGTCTGGGCGGACGGCAGGATATATTTTCTCTCGGAACAGGGCGCGACCACCGTAATCGAGTCGGGCCCAAAATATAAGATGCTCGCAACAAATGAGCTAAATGAGAAGTGCTGCGCCAGCCCGGCTGTCTCGCACAACTGCATCTTCATCCGCTCGGACAAAAACCTCTACTGCATCGCCAAGAAACAATAGCACGCCAGCCTATTCGCAATCCCGGCCCGCCTGGACTCGCCCCTCGGCAATCGGGCACGTCAGGGGCGGATTTGGATTTCTGCCGGGGTGGTCAGGGTGATTATCAGGGATTTTATGTCGGGGTGGAATTTGGCGTCAGCAGGTTTTAGGGGTGGCGGCTCCGAGGATGTCTGCGTGAAGTCGCGCGCGAGGACTTCCTTCGGCTCCTTTTCGATGCCGGAAATCAGGACGTGATACTGCTTTCGCGCCCAGCCGTCCACCGCGAGCAGAATCGTATCCTTTTCTTCTTTGACCTGGCGTATTCTGCAGGGGGCGTGAACGAACCAGCCGTGAACCGGCAGCCTTTTTAGATCATATATCTTTCCCATAGCGTAAAGCTCGGGCAGGTGTGCCTGGACGGTTCCGGGGTTTATGGCCGGACCGTCACTTATCTGCTCTCGCAGATGAAAGAAATCTGGCAGGAGGCCCTGTCGTTCTTTGTCGGTGAGCGGCCAGGTCATTTGAAGGCCGGTGGACGTGATTCCTTTTGCGATTTTCTCCCACGGGCCCTGCGGATCGACGTCGCTGAGCAGGTGCAGGGCGGAGCAATAGACCAGGCCGCACCACTGCACCGGCTGGCCAAACCAAGCCGGCGCCTGCCAATTGGTCGCGCCAAATACGGCAATCGTAGCGTAGTTGCCGACTCGCCCGGCGGTCGGCGGATAGAGATATACAAAGGGGATGCCCGTCCAGGCCCAATACCTCGCCTGCTCAAGGTAATCCTCCTTGCCGGAAATGATGTAGCCGAGGGTATAGGCCCTGACCATATAGGCCGAGGCGAGTATGTCGGGCGTATGGAGGGGCACTTCCCAGGTCTGGGCGCCGCGAGGAACGGTCTCGGCGTAGAGGGTGGTCTGTTTGTCGAGCAGGTCGAGCGCTTTGGCGATCAGCTCTTTGTCGGCGGAGATGGCGGCGCCTTCGAGGATATTGACGACGGTCCGACCTGCCAAACCGTTGGCGTGCTTTGCGAAGTGGGTTGTGGAATAGTCTGTCCCGCCGGGCCTGTACTGCATTATGCCGTTTTCGTCGAAGCCGCCGAGTGAAGCTATGGCGCTATCCCGCTTTTGCCTGACGAATTCAGGGACACCGCCGAACACGAAGGGGGCCGATTGAATATGCGCGTGGCCGATGGCGCTTGAGAACGCCTGGTCCGGAGGTATCTTGCCGAGCGATTGATCCTTCTGGACATTGAGTCTTTCTCGCAGATTTCTATCTTCGACATAGCCGGCGAGCCAGTCGATATACATCACCGCGTCGGCGGCGGGTTGCGGGCCGAAGCTGCTGCCCCAGACCGCGTGTCTGAAAAGGCCGTCGTTGTTTATCTGCGAATCGAGCCAGCCGTAGGCGAGCAGATTAACGGCGGCGGCGAAGCCTCCCTCAAATTGAGGGACATCGGGCAGGCCCTTCAAATCGACGTAATGCTTGACTGCGGAGATGACGGTCTTGCCCTTGCCGCCGATAATCATTGCGGAGACTTCAAGAGTCTTGCCGGCTTCGAGCCGGAGCGGCGTATGTGCGCAAAAGGCGTTCTCGAAGCGGCGCTCTCCTACGGCGGGGCCGGTAAGAGCCATAAGATGCGCGCCGGAATTATGAATCCTGTCGGGCGAATCAAAAACGGCAGCGACCATATCGGACGGCTCCCAGATCAGGCCGATGTAGCCGCCGTTGTGAGCTATCGCCATAAGCGGAAAGGTTATTTTGACCGGGTCGGGGATGCGGCGGACGTGCTCAGAGGTCGTTATGTCGGCGGTGCTGCTGCTCGGCTCGTCGCTGAGATATTCGAGACCCGCAAAGAGGCCCTGGTATTTGGACTGCCCGAACGCACCGAGGCCCGGAAATAAGGTGAGCCAGGGTATTTGGATGATGTCCCGGTCTTTATCGACTTTCACCAGGGTCTTAATCAGGAGCGTCCCTCCGTTAGCAGCCCCTGGGGCTTGCGGGCCGGGCTTTATGCTTCTTTGAAACTGCCAGGCTGCCCCTTTGCCATCGCTGACCACAGCGGCGATTGTGAGGGAGCCCTCCGGGCCGTTTTGAAATGTCACCTTTGCGTCCCGGAGATCGAGCCACTGGGGCTGCTCGTCAAGAACGAAACAGACAAGACCGCCCTGGTGGCCGGCGGCCATTTCCTCGCCGTTCACCTTGACGGCGAAATTCCCCCATTTGCCTTTGTAGTGCTCAAGCTCGATGGGACCGGACTTGACGGATGCCGGCGCGCCAAAGCTCTTGTCCGGCAGTGCAGGTTTTTGCGGCGTTGGAGGGACTATCTCGCTGAGGGCTTCGACCCTGATAGAGGCAATTGTCAGCTCGCCCGCGTCCATACAGGGGTCAAGGCGGAAACGGGCGGCGCCCGCGAGCCTGTCGGGTATGACGAGGGAATAATCGCGCCACTCGCCGTCATTGCGGACGCTGAATCGAACCGAGTTTCCGGCGCTGAACGCCCTGCCGTAGAAAAGCTCGGCGCCCGTGTCGGCTGTGGATTTCATTCGGATTTTGACCCTGGTAATCTCATCGCCGGGCAAGTCAACGGACGGGCCTTCTATCCAGGGATCTTCACCTGTTGATCTGACAAGCAGACCTTCCGGCGTGGAAATCAGCTCCTTGACCCTTGCGTTCGGCGTCCAGCCGAGGGTCCCTTTCGTGAAGTCCCATTCGACGACGGTCTTGGCGTGCGCCGAGATTGGGGCAATCACTACAAGCACAAGGGCAAATAATACGGGAAACGTGTGCAGAGTCGCTTTAGAACCATCATCGAATAAGGAATTTAGCATAGAGACCTCTGTGAGTTTTTACTGAAGTCTATATTGCAGACCGGGTGACGTCAAGCGTTGTTTGAGGTCGTCGAATTGAGACACTTATTGGCGAGGGCGAAGATGCAGGCGACTACCATCAGGGCGGCGGTCCCGGCGGCCCCTACAATGATCCCGTCGAGATTGCACTGCACCCAATGCCACGACTGAGGCAAATGATCAGCTACGAAATCCTGTCGAACAAAAGTTGCCCAGGTGATTACGACGATGCTCGCCGCAATCGAGACAAGACCCTGCCACAGACGAAGGCGGATCTTGGGCAGGGACAAGATGAATAGTCCGAGCATTACCCCGCCGAAGATGCCGGAAATCTGCCACCAGACGTTCAATGCGCTCTTGGCCTTTATCATCAAGATCGCAAAGGCGGTTCCGAGCGCGCCCCAGGCGACCGTCGCCGTCCGTAAGAAGATCACACTAGCCCGCTCGCCAATACCGGGCCGGAAATACCGTTTGCAGAAATCCAGCAGCAGGACTGTTGCCGAGCAGTTCAGGGCCGAATCAACGGTGCTCATAGCGGCGGCGAGAATTGCCGCGACGATCAGGCCCTTGAAAACCGGCGGAACCTGCTTTGCGATGAAATAGGGAAAGACCTCGTCGCCTTTGGTGACGCCGGCCTGCGCCAATTCGCCGCTCTGAGAGTAGAAGGCAAAAAGGGCCGTGCCGATGTATAGAAAGGCGGCGGTAAGCGGAATATATATCAGCATCGCAATCCAGATTGAGCGTTTGGCCTGTCGCTCTGTGGGAACCGAGCAGTACTTCTGGACGTAGTTCTGGTCGGCCAGGAGGTTCCGCAGGTTCTCGGTGATTCCGTATATGATCATCACCCATATCGTCCGGCTGGAGAGGAGCTGCTGGCTGCTGAGGGAGAGCTTGAGGCTGCCGAAGCTGAACTTGCCCTGTTGAATGGCCGTTTCTATTAACGGCTCCGGGCCCGACAGGATGCGCAGGGACAGAAACGCCGCGCAGAAAAGCACCCCTGCAATCATAATGGCCGACTGTACTACGTCGGTCCAGATTACAGCCTCCATTCCTCCGAGCAGGGTGTATATGACTGTGACAAGGCCGATGATCACTATCAGCGCGGCGATGTTCCACGAGACAAACGTCCCCAGGAGCAAGCCGACTAAATACAGAATTACGGCGACGCGTCCGACCATATAAAGCAGGAAGGATAACGCCGCACATACTCGTCCCCACGCGCCGAGCCTTTCCTCCAGAAAGGAATAGACGGAGATCAGGCGCCTCTTGCGATAGTACGGCACGGCAAACCTGCAGGCGAGCCACGCTACCGGGATTATGCAAAGCGAGAAGATTATGGGATGCCAGTTGCTGTCGAAGGCCATGCCGGGCGTAGCGATATACGAAATGCTGCTCGTATAGGTGCTCATCACTGCCAGCCCCGCGGCCCAGGCCGGGATGGTGCGGCCCGCCACCATAAACTGCTCGGCCGTCTGCGACTTGCGGGTGTAATAGACGCCCATCCCGATCACAATGCAGCCGTAGAGAATAAGGATGGCAATATCAACGTAACCGAGGTTTCCTTGCATAAGCGTTTGCCCTGCCTAAAGGCCTTCAGTCTTGTCCTGTAGATTTTTGTTTTGGGCCATAAGATAACCCATACATCGGCACTGTTCAACCAAATACCGCCGCCTGCGCGTCCCTATCGATGCAACGGGTGGCCAAATCAGGTATAATCGCCCTGATGAGCTTAGAGGACGACATAAAGGGTAAAGCGATTGAATTGGGCTTCGATGCGGTCGGCATAACCGACGCATCGCCAATCGATGCAGGGCAGGCTGAATTGCTCTCGGCGTGGCTCAAGGCCGGCTATGCAGGCCAGATGAGGTATATGCACCGCAACTTCGAGAAACGCATTGACCCGGCCAAGCTCCTGGAGAACGCCCGGTCGGTCATTGTCGTGGGCCTGAGCTACAAACCGCCCAAGCAGCCACCCAGACAAGCAGAGGCTACCAGACCGACAGGCAGGATTGCTGAGTACGCTCAGTACGAGGATTACCATCCGTTCATAAAGAGACGGCTTGGCAAGCTGGCCGACTTTATCGTTTCTATCGCCGGGGAGAGTGTGCGATTCAAGATTTGTGTCGATTCGGCGCCGTTAGCCGAGAGGGCTTTGGCAATGCGTGCCGGGCTTGGATTTATCGGCAAAAACCACACGCTGATACACCCTGCGCTCGGGCCGCAGATATTCCTCGCGGAGATAGTAACAACTCTCAAACTGCAGCCTGACAGGCCGATTGGCGGTAATTGTGCCAGCTGCAACAGATGTATGGATGCCTGCCCCACCGGTGCGCTGCGAGTGGATGGCCAATTCGACGCAAATAAGTGCATCAGCTACCTAACGATAGAATTCAAAGGCCCAATCCCCGCAGAGCAGGCCGAGAGAATTGGAAACCGGCTGTTCGGCTGCGATGAGTGCGTCCTGGCCTGCCCGGTACGGAAGGATGCTCCGCCGTGCAAAAACCAAGAGTTGAAGTTCTATCCCGACGGGGCCGGACTGGATCTTGACGAGGTGCTGAGTCTGAGCACCGAATCCTTCGAACGAAGATTCGACGATTCACCCATCAAGCGTCTCGGCCTCGATGTCGTGAAGCGAAACGCGCAAATTTGTGCGGCAAATGCAGGGAACGCCCGCGGTAAACGCCCGTGACAGGCGGCATCAGGGGGATTTCTGTTCACAGAGCGCTTTTAGCCGCTCTTTTGCGTAGAGGTATTTGTCATTGCCAAGCCGGCTGATGGCTTCCTCCTTTTCAGGATATATCGCCTTAAACTGCCGGTCATAGCTGTCCTCGATGTCGATTGCCTTTTTGTACTGTTCGACTGCAATATCGGTTTTGCCCATCTGCTCGGCGATTCTCGCCATTTCGACTCGCAGCCTTGCGCAGCCGGGGTAACATTCGATGGCCTGCAAGGCCGTGTCGTATGCTTTTTGGACCCAGGTTGTAGAGTCCTGCGGAGGCGCGGTCTCCGCAAGCAGCATATAGACGTCGGTCAGTCGCTCGAAGTTCTTGAAGGCGGCGACGTTGCGGTCGATTGCGCCGAGGAAGCACTTTTCGGCCCTGACAAGGAGGTCTCGATTTGCGTTATTGGTCAGCTCGAAATGACGCAGATACAGCCGTCCGTTCAGGGACAGCGCGGCCGGGTCCAATGGATCGTCCGTTGCGGCGGAATCGAGGAGTGTATGAATCTGGTCGAATTGGTCGAAAGACATTACCTGCTGTGCCCGGTAGGTCTTGGCTGCGCTTGCGGCCACCGGAATAAGGGCGTAATTGAGATACGCCAGAACAATCGCAAGCCCGGCAGCGACCGCTATCAGACGCACAACCGGCACAGTTCTGAGAACGGAGCATGGCCGAGAGTTCTCGCTGTAATCCGTGGCGATAAGGCAGGCTATTATCGCCCAGAAGGTTGTAAGGACGCCCGGCTCGAAAATGGCAAAGTCTATCAGGTTATGAATCAGCAGACCTGCGGCGGCGCTGAAAAGAGCAGGGGCGATAACGCTGTCAGCGTTTAGCGGATAGCGTTTAGCGTCCAGTTTTTTCCTATACGCTCCACGCTGCACGCTGGAGGCGGTGGGACTTGGGCCGGTTTTCCTCGGCTGCCCCAGACCGGCGGCCACCAGCAGAAAGCCGACGAGGAATACGAACACGGGCATTATGTACAGCACGAGTATGCCGGCTTGTCTTTCCTCGGAAGAGCCGGTGGGCGGCATTGGGAAGATGACCGGTCTGATGATTAACAGTGCAGCCGATATACAAACCGCAAAGGCGATAGCCGGTGTATAGAATGCGGGCCCGCCATAGTCTGGGCGGGCAGGCCCGGATGCGGGAGCCTTGGGCAGCGCGCCCGGCCCAGAGGGAGATAACACCATCCAGAACGGCATTACAATCATCGCCAGAAATCCGACAAGCCCAAGCGGGCCATACTGCGTCAGGATGCTCAGAGGGAAATTGTGCGGGTCCACAACGGATTCCAACGCGGCGTCGGGCTTGTAGCGCGTGTAATAATCGGAGAAGTTGCCCGGACCGACGCCGGTCAACCAGTGGTCGGCATACATCTGGGCCGCAGCGCGCCAGTACTGCCACCTGACGAGCATTGAACTGCCGCCCGGCAGGCGCCCGCGACTCAACCCGTATGAGGCAACAACGACGACGGCCACAACGCCCAATAGGGCAAAGGCAACGAACAGGGCTTTTCTGTGGGCCCTGAGCCGGCTGCCAAAACGAAGCTGTGCGGCGAATACTATTGCAGCGCAGAAGAAGCCGATGAATGCGCCTTTGCTTCGCGTAAGAACGAGACTGAACAGAACGACGGCAGCGGCCACGCCGCAAGCCAGGATATGCAAATCGCTCGAACCTGATTTGCGGTTTCTGAGTCTGTCGATGAAAATAGCTGCCGCGGCGAAGGAGGCCAGTAATAGAAACGAGCCGGCGGAATTACGCGTTGTGAAATAGCCGCGAACGCCTCTCGAATAGATTCGGTGCTCGAACATAAAGTGCTGGAAGGTGTTAGGCTCAATGCCGAGTGGTTCGAGCAGGCTGCGGGGGTCCTGCTCGTATTGCTCAATCGCCATGCGGTTGCCCCGGAAGAATTGGTCTGCGGACTGCTGAGCGTTAACAACCGCCAAAGCTACAATGACGGCCAGGACGAGCTTGACTTTTGTGCCGGAGTCGAGTATCTGGATGAGCAAGATCGTCATCAGCAGCGGCGCGAGGAGTACTATGGAATCGGTGATTGCAAGGCGCTTGTCGGCCGCGGCGAAGCCGGCAATAACCGCGGCGAGGAAAAAAACACACAGGCCAATCTCGATGCCGGTGCGGCGGTACACAAACCTGTCGGAGCACAGGCTCCATACGAGCCAGAGGACGAAAGAGAATATCAGAACGGCCGACACCGACAGACTATAGACTGCGTCGCTGAGATTGCCGGGCATAGCGGCAGCGGACTGGCTGGTCGGGCTTTCGGTGAAAGTCGTCCGAAGGCCAATCACGCAAAGACACAAGGCGAGCAAAACGTACTCAAGGACGACAAGGGCCCTGCTCTTGGCCGCATCGGATTTAGTCAGCTTTTCTCTCATTGCTTGCGGTGGTTTCGAGAATGGCGATGATGGACAGCACCATAACCGTCTGAACGAAGATCAGTATCGCGCCGGCGAGATTGACCTGGTAGAGGAAGATCGCGCCAAGGCCGGTGCAGAGCGTCGCAAGATACAAGGTCAGAACCGTTTGCGTGTCGCTCAGGCCGCGTTTTCGCAGGCGATGGGAGAAATGCTGAGTGTCGCCGACGAAGGGGCTCCTGCCCTGGCTTATACGCAGGATGGTAACGCTTAGAAAATCGTAAAGCGGCACGGCCATAACTACGAGCGGCATAAGGACCGGATACCATCGGCCGCTCAGCGCCTCGTGGTAGTAGGTCGTGCGGAGGGTCAGCATTGCAACGAAGAAGCCCACGACCATTGAGCCGGCGTCGCCCATAAAAATCTTTGCAGGCGGAAAATTGAAGACGAGAAATCCCAACAGCGCCCCGACAAAGACGATCGCCAGGCCCCCGACAAAGACCTGGCCGCTTATCGTAGCGGCGGTGAACAAAATAGAGCTTGCTATGGCGGCGACGCCCGCGGACAGGCCGTCCATATTGTCGAGAAAGTTGAAGGCGTTGACGATCAGGACTATCCAGAAAGCCGAGAACAAAGACGTAACCAGCCTGTTCTCAATGAAGAGCTCCACCCTGATATCGGCGAATGCGGCGGCGATTATCGCAACTGCGAACTGGACGGCGAGCTTGAAAAACGGGCCGAGGCGCTTGATGTCGTCCCAGAGGCCGAGCGAAAATAGTGCGAAGACCGCCAGCAGCATAACGCTGAGCTGGCTGACCTTGCCTGAAAAATCGGCAGGATCGATATTGGCCCGCTCGGCAAGCCAGGCAAACCAGCCGGAGACAAGCACGAGTCTCATCGCGGCGGCCCCTGCAACGATGAAGAACACCAGCGTTGCGAAGATTGCGATGCCGCCGCCGAGGGGAATAACGCTCCGGTGATACCTGTCCGCAGCGGGGTGGGCCACCAATCCACAGCGAACAGCCAGCTTTCTTACCAGCGCCGTCAAGGCAAGCGAGAATATGAACGAACCTGCAAGCAGGACTGCCGCTGATAGAGTTAGTGTTTCGATTTTAGCTGCTCCAGCAATCGGGCCCTTACCTTGTTGAAGAACTCGTGATAGTGCGGCGTTCTGTAGTCGGGGTAGGTATATTCAAACGGCTGCCACCGGCCTTTATCAAAAACGAGCGTCACTTCTGCATACATTTTTTTCCCGATGTATATACGATGGGAATAGTTTTTTGTTGTGGCCAAAACAAGTTTTGCCGGCTCGATTATTCCCGGGTCGAGGTTCACCGGCCTGGGCAGAGGGATTGCGATGGCTTTGGCCAGTTTCCTTTCGATCTTGTTGGTTTTGAGCTTGATTGCGGCCAGTTTGCCGGGGTGAATCAGCTTTTCGAAGCAGACGAACTGCCTGAGGATACGGGCGCCCGTCTGGTCCCTGTAATAGTCGGTCTCGGCAAAGGGCCAGGCGTTGCTGGTGAAATCGGTCTTGCCGAACTTGTCAATCACGGCCTCGACCGCCGCGTGCAGACAATTGCGGTCGGCGGCAAGGATGCCGATTATCAGCTTTGCCGGTTTAGGGTCCTTCAACTCCCACATTTGCCCGTACTTCGACAACCAAACAGAATTAGAATCCACTTCGTAATCCCATGAAAGCCTGCCTCCGCTCGAGTTCTCTGATATGATAGAGGCCAAG
>CAYGZM010000100.1:0-14073 GCA_964354365.1 uncultured Pirellulales bacterium | reverse complement strand
CGACCGGCAATGGCGATCTGACAGGGTTCTATCAGGCCTTCCAGAAACACCTGATTGCGGCCCTGACGAAAGAAGACTTCGCCGATATGTACGCACAGACCGTGGCCTACGGCCTGTTTGCCGCAAGAACGCGGTGCAAAGAGGAGTTCACCAGGCGCTCGGCCTTCGACAATATACCCAAAACGATAGGCATCCTGCGGGATGTCTTCAGATTCGTTTCGCTCCAGGACACCGGCCCGGAGCTCAACTGGATAATCGATGACATAACCGACGTCCTTGCAGTCGCCGATGTAAAAAAGGTCCTGCACGAATATTTTGCGAAGGGCCGCGGGCAAGACCCGATTATGCACTTCTACGAGACGTTTCTCGCTGAATATGACCCAAAGGAAAGAGAGCAGCGAGGCGTTTACTATACGCCGCAGGAAGTTGTCTCATACATTGTCCGCTCACTAAATGTGCTTTTGGAGGACATCTTCCACAAAGATGATGGTTTCGCCACCGATTCGGTAACCGTGCTCGACCCTGCCGCCGGCACCTTGACTTTTCCGGCAGAGGCTGCAAAGCTCGCCGTCAATGAGTTTTCCGCCCGCTACGGAACAGGCGGCGTAAGCGAGCTGATACGCAGGCACATCCTCAAAAACTTCTACGCCTTTGAGCTTATGATGGCGCCCTATGCGATCGCGCATCTGAAAATCGGGTTCCTCCTCGAGGAGCTTGGCTACAGCCTCGCTGAAGATGAGAGGTTCAAGCTCTACCTCACCAACACGCTGGAGTTCGAGGAGCTTGCAGAGAGCAAATTCCCCGGTATGAGCTCACTGTCCGAAGAGTCGCATGCCGCCGCCGCGGTCAAGAAGGATACCCCGATCCTCGTCATCCTCGGTAACCCCCCGTATTCAGGCCATTCAGCCAACAAAGGCCCCTGGATCAGCAAACAAATCAAGGAATACTACAGCGTTGACGGCAAGCCCCTCGGTGAGAAGAACCCCAAGTGGCTCCAGGACGATTACGTCAAGTTCATACGTTTTGCCCAGTGGAAAATTGACCAGGCCGGCGAGGGCATCCTGGGCTTTATTACTAATCACAGCTATCTGGATAATCCCACCTTCCGCGGGATGCGTCGGTCCCTGATGAACAGCTTCAACCAGATATACATACTTGATCTGCACGGCAACAAGAAGAAAAAGGAAAGATGCCCCGACGGCTCCGAAGACAAGAATGTGTTCGACATCCAGCAGGGCGTTGCAGTTATCCTCGCCGTCAAGAAACCCGGCCTGAAACGCAAGGTCTCCCACGCCGATTGTTGGGGCCTGCGCGAGGTCAAGTACGAATGGCTCAAGGCCAATCATGTCAAGAGCACGAAATGGCGTAAGCTGATGCCTAAATCTGACTTCTATTTTTTCGTCCCCAGGGATGAAAAACTGCTCACTGTTTATCAGACATACGCTAAATTAACCGACGTTTTTCAGGTAAGCAGTGTCGGGGTTGTGACAAGCAGAGATGATTTTGCCATCGCTAATACTGCGGACGAGCTGAAAACGCGCATATGGATGTTCAGGGATGAGACTACCTCCGACAACATCATAAAACAGGCCTTCGGCCTCAAAGACAAGACTGCCTGGAAGATAAAGGCGGCCCGTGAGAAGCTCCGTGCAGAGAAGAACTGGGAGCAACAGATAATCCCTATACTTTATAGACCTTTAGACCGTCGCTGGATCTTCTACAGCGACACAGTGGTAGAGAGAACACGCAGAGAGGTAATGCGTCACATGATGGCCGACAATTTGGCGTTGTGTGTGGGAAGGGCCGGTCATGTTGTGGGGCTCGAAAAACCGTGGAACCTTGCTTTCTGCTCAGATTGTATGGCAGATCTCAACCTCTTCTACCGGGGCGGCAACGTGGTGTTTCCCCTTTATCTGTATCCTGAGGAGGTCTTGTACAACGGGGGGGACAAGTACGAACGAGAGCTGAATATCGAGCCGAGGGTGCTCGAATCGTTGCGGGCGGCGTATCGCGGAAGGTTCCGGCCGGAGGATATACTCTTTTACACATACGCCGTCCTCTACTCGGACACCTATCGCTTGAAGTATGCCGAGTTCCTCAAGTCCGACTTTCCCCGAATTCCGTTCTGCGCGGACTATAGGCTCTTTAAGAAAATGGCTGCGCTGGGTGCAGAATTGGTCGGGCTTCACCTTATGAAGTCCGATACGACTGACAGGCCGACCGCAAAATTTGAGGGCAAAGCCGACAACCTCGTGGGAAAAGTCTTGTACGACGAGGCCAAGAAGCTCGTGTATATAAACGCGACCCAGGGCTTCGGCCCCATCGGCAAAGAGGTGTGGGAATACCAGATAGGCGGATACCAGGTTATAAGCAAGTGGCTCAACGAGCGAAAAAACCGGCGGCTCTCGGTACAGGATATAAAGCACTACTGTAAAGCAGCAGGCGCCATCGCCGAGACTATACGGCTCCAGAGGAAAATCGACCGAAGCTACGCCGGCATAGAGGAAGATTTCGTCAGCTTTTGACGTACTTGCATAAGGATTTCGCCCGGGGGAGCCGACAGCGGCCGGCCCTTTGATCGCCGCCGGAACAAAAATCTTCCCGAACGAGGTGAAAATATCTTGATTTGTTGCGCAGTCCTGCTAAAATGTTGTCTTCGTACCGTCCCGGGGTGTAGGTTTTGGCAGCCATCCCTGCGGAGCAGTAGTAACCCAAACCGACCCACACGCTCTTCTGTGGCGGCTTGGCGTGATGATAAACCTGTCTCACGGCGGCTTCGTAAAGGCCGTGGGAATTGATGATAACCTGATGCAGAAAGGAAAACTATGGCGGTAAAAATCAGAATGACGAGGATGGGCAGGCGGCACAGACCATTCTACAGAATAAATGCAGTCGATTCCAGGACCCCGCGCGACGGCAGAATACTTGAAAAGCTCGGCCACTACGACCCCATCGAAAAAAACCCCGAAAAGCAGATTGTCCTCAACCGAGAGCGCGCCGAATATTGGCTCAGCATAGGAGCCATACCAAGCGACTCCGTCTCTGAAATCCTTCTGCGTCTTGGAATCAAGCACAAATACGCCGAGCAGAAGGCTGTTCGCCAGGCCAAGGCCAGGGCCGCAGCCAAGGCAAAAGGCAAGTTCTTCACAAAGGCCCAGAAAATCGCCGCCGAAAAAGCCGCCGAGGCAAAGGCAACGGCCGAAGCCCAACCCAAACCCGAGGAAAAAGCAAAGGCTGAGCCGCTCGCAGCCCAGAACGAGCCGAAAGCTCAGGCCAAACCGCTGCCCGAAGCAAAACCCCAAGAGCCGGTAGAGCAAAAGGCCGAAGCAAAAGCACAAGCCGAAGCCCAACCCGCTGCTGAAGATAAGACTAACCAAGAGCCACAGGCCGCCTCCCCAAGCTGATGCCGAATCGCAAACCAAGGAATGAGAATGACCTTGAGCCAATGCTCGATGAACTCCCCGTTCCAAGAGCAAAGACCCCAGAAGGTGTGCGTCCGCAACGATGAGGATAGATGTGCTAACCCTGTTTCCCGAGATGTTCGAATCGCCCCTGGGCTGCTCCATAATCAAGCGAGCGCAGCAGCAGGGCGTTGTCATAATCCATCTGGCAAATATCCGCGATTTCGCCGCCGACAGCTACCGCAAGGTTGACGACAAACCATACGGAGGCGGCCCCGGTATGGTTATGATGCCGGGCCCGGTCTTCGACTGCGTCGAGCACGTCCGGAAACTCTCCGCCGAAGAACCTCGCATCATCCTTCTGACCCCGCAGGGCCGCAGGTTCGACCAGGCAAAAGCTATCGACCTGAGCCGTGCCGAGCGCCTCATGCTCATCGCTGGCAGATACGAGGGCTTCGACGAAAGAATACGTATCGGACTCGAAGCCGAACAAATCTCAATCGGCGACTACGTCTTAAACGGCGGCGAGCTCCCGGCAATGGTAGTCATCGACGCCGTCGTAAGACTCCTCCCCGGCGCTCTCGGCGACGAGGATTCATCCAAGGATGACTCTTTCAGCGAATCCGTCGCCGGAGGACTCGAATATCCGCAATATACCAGACCGGAAGTCTTTCGAAATATGAAGGTCCCCGACATACTGTTGAGCGGCGACCACGCCAAAATAGCCAGGTGGCGAAAAGACCAGGCGATACAACGAACAAAGTTGTGGCGGCCCGACTTGTTAGCCGAGAGCTGCACAGAGGAGAACTGATTATGAAAGAGAAAGACCAGATGTCAAACGACAAAGACAAACCTCCGCAGAAACCCAAGTCTGCTTCGGCGACTGTAAAGTCGCTCGGGCCGGTTCACAACCTCGAAGAGCACGTCGAACCGGAGTGGTGGCGACAAATCTTCAATTCCATCTATCTTAAAACCGACGGAGACGTCGTCGATGACCCCCAGCTCACTTCAAAGGAAGTGGACATATTCTTAGGCGTCCTTAAC
The DNA here is from genome assembly GCA_964354365.1 of uncultured Pirellulales bacterium. Taxonomy (GTDB): domain Bacteria; phylum Planctomycetota; class Phycisphaerae; order Sedimentisphaerales; family Anaerobacaceae; genus CAYGZM01. Next base: position 9,628 of record CAYGZM010000100.1, on the reverse strand, counting down.
CTGACCCCGACAGACAGAATCCTGGACCTGTGCTGTGGACAGGGACGCGACAGCCTCGAGCTGGCAAGAAGAGGGTTCACAAACGTCGAAGGCCTCGACCGCTCACACTACCTCATCCAAAAGGCAAAAGCCCAGGCCAAAAAGGAGACCCTGAGCGTCAAATTCAGGGAAGGCGACGCCAGAAAGCTGCCATACGCCACAGACACTTTTGACGCTGTTATGCTCCTCGGAAACAGCTTCGGCTACTTCGAGACTATCGAAGACGATATGAGAGTCCTGCGGGAAATCTTCCGTGTGCTGAAGCCCTGGGGAAAAGTCCTTATTGACGCCGCCGACGGCGAATACCTCAGAAAAAAGTTCCAGCCGAGATCCTGGGAGTGGATAGACAAAAACTATTTTGTCTGCAGGGAACGCTCTCTCTCCCTCGACAAGCAGCGCTTGATTTCGCGGGAAGTCGTCACCCACGTCGAAAAGGGCGTCGTAGCCGACCAGTTCTATGCCGAAAGGCTCTACGCCAGAAAGGGCGTCAAGGAGATCCTTGAAAAGGCCGGATTCACCGACGTAACCATACACGGCGAAATGTCCAGTGATTCCCAGCGAAACCAGGACCTCGGAATGATGGAAAAGCGAATCATCCTGACTTCCGTCGTCAGAAAAGACTGGACAACACGAAGGCGCAAAAAGGAGCTCAAAAACGTCACTGTAATCTTCGGCGACCCCAACAAACCCGACCCTCTCAAGCCCCTCCGCGTCTTTGACGACGATGACTTCTACACCATCGACCAGCTCAAGGATGCCCTCAGAGAGCTTGACGGGTATCACTACAGCTACCTCAATAATCACGACACCCTCTTCAACGACCTGATCAAGCTTAACACAAAAACCGATTTCATCCTCAATCTCTGTGACGAGGGCTACAATAACGACCCCAGAAAAGAGCTCCACGTCCCCGCTACGCTCGAAATGCTCGGCATGCCTTACACCGGCGGCGGACCGCAATGCCTCGCTTTCTGCTACGACAAATCGCTTGTGCGCGGAATCGCAAACGAAATGGGCATCCCCGTTCCAGGGGCCTTCTTCATAAAACCTGAAGACAGCACCTTTGAGCTGCCTTTGAGATTCCCCATCATAGTCAAGCCAAACTTCGGCGATTCGAGCTTCGGAATCACCCAGAGGAGTGTTGCGTACTCCATCGAGGACCTCGTCAACGCCATCTCTGAAATAAGGGAAAAGTTCGGGTATGAAAAACCCATCCTCGTCGAAGAATTCCTTCCCGGCAAGGACTTCACCGTCGGAATAATAGGCAATCCGCCGGAATCGTACACGGTCCTTCCGATAATCCAGGAAGACTATTCGGCCCTCCCGCCTGAGCTGCCAAAGATATGCGGATACGAGGCCAAGTGGATGCCCGATTCGCCGTATTGGCAGATTAAGTCAATCCCCGCCGACCTCCCCGAAGACGTCGAGAAATTCGTCGTCGAATGTTGCCTCAGACTCTTCGAGAGACTCGAGTGCAGAGATTATGCCAGATTCGACTGGAGACTCGATCCCGAGGGCAATCCCAAAATCCTTGAGGTCAACCCCAATCCCGGCTGGTGCTGGGACGGACACCTCGCAAAAATGTCCAACATAGCGGGTATCTCATATTCCGAAATGTTGGGCGCGATCCTGCGGGCAGCCGAAGACCGTCTGCGTATTCAAGCCCCGGCCCAGAAAGAGCCCGCCCCCGAAGCTGTCGCCGGACCCGTCCCCGAACCTTTACGGGTGGCCGGACAATAGTATCACCAACAGAAGTCTTGCAGAAGTCCGGCCACTGACTCAAAATGACCGGCTTGAGGAGGCTATTTTTGCCCATCCGGCACTTGAAATTCACGAAGATATCTGATACAATATCAGTCTGAAATGCGCACGTGTGTTTTCCGGGCCGCCTGACGGAAATGTCTGTTGAAGATGGATGCCCAAAGGAAAAATCTTATTGCGCTTGCGGCCTTGGCCGCATCGTTAAGCAACTGCGCCCTCGCGATTGATATCCGGCACTACACCATCGGCGGACCGGGCCTCGAGTGCTTCAGGTTCGCTGTCTTCACCGATATGCACGCAGGCCCGGAACCCAAAGATCTCGCCAAATCCGCCCAGGCAGTTGATAACGTAATAGAAATCAACAATGATGCCGACCCCCGCAATGACATTAGCTTCGTAGTCGTCCTGGGCGACCTCATCCAGGGCGAAGCAAAAGACGACGGCGGCTGGAAGGGCGAAAACGACTACCGCCTCGAATGCGAACAAATCAAAACGCAGCTCGAAAGGCTCAAGGCCCCGCGCCCGCAAGGTGCAGGCGTCCATTACATCCCCCTGATAGGAAATCATAACGTCTGGTTCAACTTCGACGACTATGCCGTCGTTGACGGCCCGCCGGACTACCCCGAAGAGCTTTTCGCCGACTTCTTCGGCCCTCAATTTGACCAGCTCAGTATCGACCTGCCCGGCTGGTCAAAACAGCAATCCATGCCGCCCGCCAATCCTTATGATCCGGCTTTCCCCCCTCCCATCTTCCAGAATTTCGCCTTCGAATTCGGACCATATCATTTCATCTGCCTCGATTTCTGCGCAAGGGACGACTTCGATTTCATCCAGGAAGGTTTCATCCCCCGATTGAAGAAACTCACCGGCTATGCCGACCTGCACGACTTCGACCTCGGCACTTGGCGATGGCTCAACGACCATCTCGCTCAATGCGCCGCCGAAGGAATCAAAGATGTAGTCGTCTTCACACATCATCCTCCGGTATATCAATTGGAGCTGGCGGATGGCAACCCGCCCGTTCTTACCATACCCTACCCGGGATTTGCGCCTCTCGCTTCGCCCGCCCAGATAAAGGGTGAAGCCCATATCCTGTTCGACCCGGCCGGCACACTTACCGGAAAAACACTCTCCAGCTATCGAACCGGCCCGGACTTCCTGACATGGAACGGCCACTTCATATTCGACGCCACCAAAGCCGACAGAATGACAGGCGATGTCATCCTCGCATTCAACAGGCACGACTATGACGGACAGGCCGAATACGAGCTGTTTGCGCCGCTCTTTGACACCCACCGAATCAACATAGTCCATTGGTTCGCAGGCCACTACCACCTAAAAGGCTTCGAATGGACCGACGCCGCCCTCAATACCGACGTCACCGTAATACCCTCAATAATCCCTGCCACAAAAATGTACACCATCAAATTTGACGGCAGCGTTAGATTAAACGACCAGGCGGACGCAATCGTTACACCGCAGGACAATCTCAACGGCTGCATGGCCATCGTCCACGTCAACGCCCCCTCCGGCGCCGACTGCAATGGCGATGGCTGCACCGACTTCGCAGACTTCGCCCGCGCTGTCCTGCGGTGGGCCGGCAGTTCCCCCGAGGCGCCGCCCGGATCCATACTGAATCTGTCGGACCTCGCCGCCTGGGCGCAATATTGGCTTGATGGATGCGCGGATTAGCCATTCCAACAAAACCACAGTCTGATCCTCAGATACAGCCGGACTGATCGACCCACAAGACTACCGGACCGTGAAAGGCAACGAAAAATGAAAAATCTCAATCGACGCCAATTCCTGAACCTCGCAGCAGGCTCCGCCGCCGCCTCAACCATATCGCTCGCCGCATGCAGCGCCGCCCTTGCCAAAACCGCAAAAGCCGCAAAACGCCCCAACATGATCTTCCTCCTCACCGACGACCATCGCGCCGACGCATTAGGCTGCGCCGGCAATACCATTATCCAAACCCCCAACATCGACGACCTCGCAGCAAACGGCGTCCGCTTCACCAACGCCTTTGTCACCACCTCGATATGCGCCTGCAGCCGGGCAAGCATCTTCACCGGCCAGTGGACCGCCCGTCACGGCATCATCGACTTCAACACCCACTTCACCCCCCAAGTCCTCGCACAAACCTACCCGATGCTCCTCCGCAGCGCGGGCTACCGCATCGGCTTCATCGGAAAATACGGAGTCGGACCACAAAAAGACCTGCCTATCGACAAATACGACTATTGGAAAGGCTTCCCAGGACAGGGAAAATACGAACACACCGACGAAAACGGCAACTACAAGCACCTCACCCGGATTATGGGCGAGCAGGCCGTCGAGTTCCTGCAAGCCTCCTCCAAAGACCGGCCATTCTGCCTCTCGGTCAGCTTCAAGGCCCCGCACGTCCAGGATGGCGACCCCCGCCAGTTCGTTTACGACCGCGCCGATGCCGGCCTCTACAAAGACGCCGTCATCCCCGTCCCCAAGACCGCCGACCCAAAATACTTCGACGCACTCCCTGAGTTCCTGCGAGACTCCGAGGCCCGCCGACGCTGGGAAATCGGATTCCCCACCCCCGAAAAATTCCAGGAATCCGTCAAAGGCTACTACCGCCTAATCACCGGCGTCGATGTCGTCATTGGCAAAATCCGCGCCGAGCTAAAACGCCTCGGCTTCGACGACAACACCGTCATTATCTTCACCGGCGACAACGGCTTCTACCTCGGCGAATACGGCCTGGCCGGAAAATGGTTCCCGCACGAGCTTTCAATCCGCGTCCCGCTGATCGTCTATGACCCCGCAGCGCCCAAGAGCCGCCGCGGCCTCACCCTCGACCAGATGGCCCTCAACGTCGATATTGCCCCAACGATTCTGCAATTCGCCGGCCTGAAAGCCCCCGCCCAAATGCAGGGCCAGAGTCTCTCGCCCCTGCTCAGAGGCAAAAGCCCAAAATGGCGCACCGAGTTCTTCTACGAGCACCCCTTCGAGCACAAGACAATCGCAAAAAGCGTCGCCCTGCGCACCCGGCGGTATAAATACGCCCGCTACACCGATTACGACTACGAAGAACTCTACGACCTCAAAACCGACCCCGACGAGATCAACAACCTCGCAAAGGACCCCACGCGCCGCAAAACCCTCGAATCCCTCCGCAAACGCTGCAGCGAATTGGCCCAAAAAGCAAAAGACGCCTGACCACACACCATTTACCATTTACCACTCACCGATACCCAGGTATAATACACCCACAGAGAGACGTCCAACTGTGCCGACGCTTCAATGACGCCGAGCGAGCGAAAAATGGTTGGCAGCCTCCCCCAGGGGGACGATGGCCGAACCAAACAGGAGAACAGAAAATGAACTGTCCAAAATGCAACCAACAAAATCCCGACAACGCCCCATTGTGTTCTTCCTGCGGCTATGTTCTGAGTTGGGAACCCGCAGAGCTCACAGCCGCCAGAGCCCGCCTTGGTAAAACGCTTCGTCTGGCTGTTGTCTCACTCGTGCTTGGTATTCTGAGCATTCCAACTTGGGCCATCACAGCCATCCCTGCGATTGTCCTTGGCATAGTCAGCCTGGTGAAGATTGAGAAAAGCGGCGGCAGACTGACCGGCAAAGGCTTTGCCGCCATTGGAATCGCCATCCCCGCAATTTTATGCTCTCTGATAGGCATTCTCGCCCTCATGGCAAGAGTCAGATGCGCCGCCTACCGACTTACCTGCGGAACGAACCTCTCCGGCATTGGCAAGGCTATGCTCATTTACTCCAACGATTACGAGGACGAGCTACCCCGTGCAGGCGGGCCAAAATCAAAGTGGGGCACAACACCAAACTGGCAGGCCGATACGCGATCCGCCGCCTACGGCCTGAGTGACAACACAAATGGGCAGGCGAGCATCTCCGCTTCTCTTTACCTACTCGTGAAACACACCGAAAACACACCGAAGTCCTTCGTTTGCATGAAAGACCCCAAAACGACTGACTTCAGACCCTCAGAATATGGTGTCCGCGACAAAGACCTCACCGACCTCTGGGACTTCGGCCCAGACCCCTCAAAACACGTCAGCTACACCTATCACATCCCCTACGGCCCCTTCCCCCTCACCACATCAAGCGACCCCGCAATGGCAATAGCCGCCGACAGAAACCCCTGGCTCTCATCCCCGGGCGCAAAACCCAGAAGCTTCAAGGCCTTCGACCCGAACGGCCCGAGAGAAGCAATCAACGCAGGCAACACAGTCTTCCACAAAGAAGACGGCCAGAACGTACTCTTTATGGACGGCCACTCAGTCTTCGAAAAATCCTCCGCCTGCGGCCTCAACGACGACAATATCTACACCTCCTGGTCCGGCTCAGACATCAAAAAAGGCTCTATCCCAACCCTAAAAAGCCAACCCGCAGACCCCAACGACTCCCTCCTCGTCCACGACCCGCCCGCAGGAGATTTCAAATGAACTGCCCAAAGGTTATCATACCACCTCGTTGGTCCGGAACCCTTTAAGGAATACCACGAATGATGCAGCAAGACCCACCGGCAGACACGCATCCCCGCTACAAGACCTTCGTCCGCACAATCCTCACTCACCGCCTCCTCCCCTGTACTGTGGCCCTATTGGCCGTCGTCCTGACCCTGCCTTCACTGAAGGTGGGCATCATCTTCGACGACTACCACCACAAGCTCCTTATGACCCGCTCCGACAGCCCCATCAGACTCCTGCGTTCCCCGCTTGACATGTTCAACTTCTTCAGCGGCACCGAGCAGGACATCCGCAAAATGATGGACTACGGCTTCGTACCCTGGTGGACCTTTCACGAAGGCGTCAAGGCAGCTTTCTGGCGTCCCCTCTCCTCAATGACCCACTGGCTCGACTACATCCTCTGGCCTGATACGCCCCTTCTTATGCATGTTCACAGCATCCTGTGGTACGCCGCCCTCGTTATGGCCGTCGCATTGCTCTATCGCAGGCTCTCGCCGTCCGCCCTCATCGCCGGCCTGGCGGCCATCCTCTTCGCCATAGATGATGCCCACGGCACGCCTGTCGGCTTTCTCTCAAATCGTAACGCCCTCTTAGCCACATTCTTCGGCGTCCTGGCAATCATCGCTCACGACCGCTGGCGCCGCGACAACTGGCGGGCGGGAATCGTGGTGGGGCCTTCACTCCTCGCCGCGAGCCTCTTATCCGCAGAGGCGGGAATATCCACCTGCGCTTATCTCGCAGCCTACGCACTCTTCATAGACCGCGCAAACTGGCGACGAAAATCCCTTGCCCTCGCCCCCTATGCCGCAGTCGTTGTGCTCTGGCGTATCCTCTGGACGGCTCTGGGCTACGGCATCAAGAACATCGGCATCTACATTGACCCGCTCGCCCAGCCCGCCGAATTTGCATCCGCATTCGCCGACCGCGCGCCGCTTCTCCTCCTCGGCCAGTTGACCGCGCTGCCGTCCGACATAGCCCTCGCGCTGCGTCCCGCATCCGTCACCATTATATGGCAGGCCGCCCTCGTATTCCTCGCCCTGCTCATCTTCGTGTCCGTCCCTCTGTTTCGGCGGGACCCGCTCGCTCGCTTCTGGGCAGCGGGAATGGCCCTCTCAGTCGTCCCTCTCTGTTCCACATTCCCAAACGACCGCCTCCTGTCATTCGTCGGTGTAGGCGCAATGGGCCTGGTCGCACAAGTCCTCTCTACGGTCTTTGCCCGGTCTGGCCCTCGCCCCAGACCGCTTTGCTGGCGCATCCCCGCCGTATCCCTCGCAGTCATTTTCATAATCAGCCACTTGCTCATTGCGCCTCCCGCCCTGATGTATCGCTCCGCCAATCCAATGGGCCCCAAAGCCTTGTACGACCGCTTTATGATACCCCCCCAGGACCCCTCCATCCGCAATCAGGACTTAGTCGTTGTCAATCCGCCCGTCTCATTCCTCGCAATGGTCAGCGCACTGGCCTGGGAAGGCAACAATCAGCCGATGCCCCGGCGGTTCAGAGTCCTCACATCCAGCCTTTTCGAGCCGGTCGAAATACGCCGCCCGGATGCCAATACCCTTGTAGTTCGTCCTCGCTACGGCTACTACGCCTGGGCGCTCGATGCCCTCTTTCGCAATAAAAAGCACCGTTTTGCGCTCGCAGACCGGGTCGAACTTTCCGGGATGACAGTCGAAATTACCCAACTCACCTCCGATGGTCGGCCCGCCGAGGCCGCATTCAGGTTTGCTGTTCCCCTCGAAGACCCCTCCCTGTGCTGGCTCCGGCACGATGGAGTCGCATTCCTGCCGTTCACGCCACCACCCATCGGCAGCACCGAAATCCTCCAGACAAAACCCCTCTTTTGAGACTCAGAAAAAACAGCGTAGTCCCGGCAAAAAAGGCCAATCTCCGCTATTTCACCCCTTCTCAGCCCCAAATTCCGCCCCAAAAAGGGATTTTCCCAAAAAGTCCTTGCCTTTTTCCCCTAGGCAGGTATAATTTCTGCTTCCGTATCCCTGGCCTAAAGCGGGGCGACGACTTACGAAATTCGATTTATGAACATCAGGAGATATACCAGTGAAAACTGAAATGTTGGATGCCGTTGAAAGCAAAAGCCTCAAGGAAAATGTCCCTCACTTCGAGGTAGGCGATATTGTTGACGTCCACTGCCGCATAACCGAAGGCGACAAGATCCGCACCCAGATATTCACCGGCACCGTCATCGCACGCAAAGGCCGCGGAATTAACGAGAACTTCACCGTCCGCCGAATCGTCGGCGACGAGGGAGTCGAGCGAATCTTCCCGCTCCATTCCCCAAATGTCCTCGACATCAAGCCCGTCCGCAGCGGCAAAACAAGGCGCGCAAAACTCTACTACCTCCGCAAGCGAACCGGAAAAGCCGTCAAGCTCACCCAGCGCCACAGCGACCACACCGTCTCGATGTGACAGTATAACATACTCAGCCCCCCCCGTTTATTGGGGGGTCGTTCAGCCGTCGCCGCAAAGCCTGCCCTGAGCTTGCCGAAGGGGCGACGTTATACAACTTACGAACCGCGAGCTACGATATGCTGCTCAAAAGACGCAGGCTGCTCGCCGACCGAACAGCGCTCGGCCGATGGGGCGAAAAACGCTCCGAAAAGTTCCTCAAAAGCAAGGGCCTCAAAACTCTCGCCCGCAACTTCTCCAGCACCACCGGCGAAATCGACCTCATTATGGTTGATACCGATTCAGCCATCGTATTTGTCGAGGTCAGAACTCGCGCCGACGAAACCTTCGGCCCGCCCGAACAGTCCGTCACCTATTCGAAAAAAGCCAAATTGTTCAGGACCGCCCAGTCCTTCCTCGCCGCCCACGACATAACCGACCGCCCCTTCCGATTCGACATCGTCGCCATAGTCCTCCCCCCCAAAGGCCCCCCAAAAATCGAACATTACAAAAACGCCTTTACACCATAGGACTTGATATGCAGCTAATTGATACGCACTGCCACTTAACTTTTGAGCCGCTCGACGCCGACATCGACGCCGTTATCGAACGCAGCAAGGCCGCTGGCGTCACCTCGTGGATAACCGTCGGCACAAACCTCCCCGATAGTAAAAAGGCGGTCGAATTCGCAAACCGATTCGACAATATGTACGCCGCCGTCGGCATCCACCCGCACGACGCCAAAGACGCTGCCCCTGATACGCTCACTCAGCTCCGCGACCTTGCCCAAAACATAAAGGTCGTCGCCATCGGCGAGACGGGCCTGGATTTCCACTACAACTTCTCAAAACAGCCCGACCAGCTACGAGTCTTCGCCGTACAGTTACAACTCGCCGCGGAATTGAACCTCCCCGTCATCATCCACTCCAGAAACGCCTTCGACG
>CAYGZM010000099.1:0-14152 GCA_964354365.1 uncultured Pirellulales bacterium | reverse complement strand
CATTCCCTTGGCGGTCAGCATAAAAACGGGTATATGGGCCGTGCTCTTATCGCGTCTAAGCTCCGCGAGCACCTTCAATCCGTCCATTTCCGGCATCATCCAATCCAATAGAATCACATCGGGCAACACCCGCCGCGCAAGCTCAAGGCCGACGGCCCCATCCTCAGCCTTGTACACATCAAAGCCTTCGTGCTTGAGGTTGTACTCCACAACCGTCCGGATGTGGTCTTCATCATCGACCAGTAAGACTGTATTTGCTTTCTGCGTCATCGGCAGTCCTATTCCAGGCGCCAGCTTAGTTTTGGCGGAATCGCCGATAAAATCGCTCGTCTTGCCCCAAGAATGATGCGCCAGGTCGATACCTTCAAGGCCGGGCACGTCACATAGTTCGCAGCCCCAATAAAAATGCTGTTACTCAATTCCATCAGAGTATCGGCATATTAGAAACGGCGGTTTAATCAGGAAATGCTCTGTTCCAGAGAAAAGGCATACGCCATAATTGCTGCCCATCAGTGTCAATCCGCGTTTTTCGTCCGTCGTCCCTCTGGAATCCATCCTGCTTTCGCAGGTATGACAGGGCGAACCGGTCAGTTTGAGTCACTTCAGTCACTATAGCGCACTTTGGTTCACTTTCCCTCCCGCTTGCTGCGGTCCAGCCAGTATCTTTCAATCTGTTCGAGGGATTTGCCTTTTGTCTCGGGGACGAAGCGAACGACGAAGATAAGCAGGACAACGCAGAAGCCGCCGTAGAGCCAGAATGGAAAGGCGTGGTGGAATTTTGCGACCAGCCATTTGCTCTCATCCATCATAGGGAAGGTCTGGGAGATGATGTAATTGGCGACCCAGAGGCAGAATGTGGCGATGCCCATCGCCCGGCCGCGGATGCCGGTCGGGAATATCTCCGAGAGGATCACCCAGGTCACCGGGCCGACCGAAAGGGCAAAGCACGCGATATAGCCGAGGATAAAGAGCAGCAGCCATAGCTCGGTCCTGCCGAGCAAGGCAGCCAGGCCCATCGCTAAAAGTGAAATACCCATCCCCGCTGAGCCGATCATCATCAGCGGCTTTCGGCCCAAGCGGTCCACCGTTCGTATGGCGACGACTGTGAAGCCCATATTGACGGCGCCTATGACCACGGTCTGGAGCAGAGCGGCGCTGGTCCCGGAGCCCATCTTCTTGAATATCTCGGTCCCGAAGTAGAGAAAGACGTTTATCCCCGTGACCTGCTGGAGGACGGCCAGGACTATTCCTATCACCAAGACAATCTTCATCCCCGGCTGGAAAAGCTGGGCAATCGAGCCGGTCTCGCGGGCGATTGCTTCTTTGATTTCGGCCAATTCCGCCCTGGCGTAGTCGGCCCCATCGACGCGGGTGAGAATTCTCAGGGCCTCGTCGCCGCGGTTCTGCTTAGCAAGCCAGCGGGGGCTCTCCGGGACCAGAAACAGCAGGATAAACAGCAGCGCCGCCGGCAGCGACTCCGACCCGAACATCCATCGCCAGCCATATAACTTATTCCACCCCTCGTCGCCCTGCAGGGCAATGAAGTAGTTGACAAAATAGACGACTAAGAAACCCGTTACGATGGCGAACTGGTTGACGGAAACCATTCGTCCGCGGATTCGGGCGGGGGTAATCTCTGCGATGTACATCGGACAGGTCATAGAGGCGGCGCCGACGCCCAGCCCGCCGAGCCAGCGGTAGAAGATGAACGCCCATATCGTCCGGGGGATGGCCGTGCCGACTGCCGAGATGAAGAACAGCACCGCCGCGATTATCATCACCTTCCTGCGGCCAAGCCAGTCGCTCAAGGCGCCGACGCCGGCGGCGCCGAGGGCGCAACCCACCAGGGCGCAGCCTGCGGCCCAGCCCTGCATTGTGGCATTCAGTGAGAAATGGGCTTTGAGCGGCCCGATTGCACCGTTGATTACGCCGGTGTCGTAGCCGAACAAAAGCCCGCCCAAGGCGGCGACCACGCACACCAGGAAAACGTAAGTCGTGCTGCCTTTGCCCTGATTTGAAATATCATTGTTCATAGTCTGTCCTCAAAATCCCACTGTCATGTTTTTGGTGGGCCCTTTACCTGCGTAAGAGTACCGTATCCGGCCCGGACTTTCACGGATTTTTTGCCGCTATGGGTTATGGACGCAATGAGATTGGTGGTCAGCCGGAAAATCCGTGTTCATGCGCGCTCTGTGGACGGGGAGGCAAGGGGAAAGGTTGAGTTTTCGGGGCGGGCTTGATATTCTATTGAAGGTACTGGTCGGCCACGGTGTGCCGAGATAGTGGTGGGCTGAAGCCCACCCTACGTCTAACCTGCAATTTTGCAGAAGCCTTAAAAGATAGACAACAGGAGGTGGTATTGTGGATAAAATCTCAAGACGCGAGTTCATAGGGACTGCCGCGGCGGCGGGCGGAATGATTCTGGCCGCCGGCCTTGCAGCCCGGCCATTGGCGGCTGCCGAAGACGCCGGCTGGCCCGCTATGAAGCCGGTGAGGATACACGTTGTTTATGTCGGCACCGGCGGGGCCTGGCCGACGCCGAGCTTTGATGCGCCCGCAGAAGTCGCTCGGTTCAAGGAATATCTTGCCGGCGTGCAGGCTCGGCTGGGCGACGTGCAATTCGTGGGGGGCGAGCTGATCCCAAACACCGTGCCCGCCGCGGAGAAGCTGGCGGCCAGCCTGGGCGACGCCGATGCGCTTTTACTGATCCATCTGAGTTTCGGCAGCGGCGAGCCGTTGCTGAAGCTGGTCGATGCGGGTCTGCCTGCGGCGATCTTCTCGCAGCCGTTCAGCGGACACGACTGGATGTACGTGCCGATGTGGCAGAAGGCGGGCAGGAAGGTCATTTTGCTGACGAGCAGCGATCTTGCCGAGTTAGATAGGGCGGCGGCGCTGCTGCGAGTGCCCGTGCGGATGCGGCAATCGCGCATCATCCTGATTGGGCCGGCGAGGGGAACGACTGCGGCGTGCAGCGCCGAGAAAGTCAAACAGCAGCTCGGAGCGGAATTGATCCCGATGACTGCGGAAGAGATCATTCAGGCTCATAATGCGGTCGATCCGAAGGCGGCCGAGGCGGAGGCGCAGCGGTACTGGATCGGCCCGGCCAGGAAGATTGTCGAGCCGAGCCGGGAAGATATCTGTAACTCGGCCCGGCTGTACCTGGCCTTGAAAGACATTATGGTCGAGCGAGGCGCTCAAGCCGTGACCAGCTCCCATTGCATGGGCCTGCCGGCGAAGGGCTGCCTGGCGTTCAGCAAGCTCAATGACCTCGGACTGGTCGGTGCGTGCGAGGGCGATATGGATTCGACCCTGACAATGCTGATGTTCAGCTATGCCTTTGGGGCGCCGGGCTTTATCAGCGACCCGCTATTCGATACGTCGAAGAACGCGGTCATTCACGCCCACTGCACCTCGACGACGAAGCTGGATGGTCCGTCAGGCGAACGGGCGCCGTTCCTCATTCGGACCCAGTGCGACACGAATCAGGGCGTGTCGCTTGAGGTGCAGATGCGCGTGGGGCAGCGGATTACCTGCGCGAAGCTGGCGAACCTCGATACGATGCTTATTTCCACGGGCAGGATAATCGAGCTGACCGACTACTTCGACCGCGGCTGCCGAACGCAGATTACCACCGAGGTTCGAGATGCGCGGAAAATGTCGCACGGCTGGGGCAGCGGCGTGCTCGGCCAGGATATGATGACGCTGCTGCATCGAGTGGTCTTCTACGGCGACCACCTTGAGAGCGCCAGAGACCTGTGCACGCTGATGGGAATAAACCTCGTCGAGGAAGGATAATCCCCCGCTCTCGCCCCACTGGCTCAGGAGGACTAAAGACATGCGCTGTGGCGTTGCCGGTGTTGATTGAACCCGGATTTCCCAAGTGAATCCGTGCAAAAAGTGAGTTTCCGACAGTAAGGGGCATCATCCCTTTTCTATCAGGAACAGAAATTCACGGTTGGGTTGTTCTGAGTCCTTGACCCACTCATTCGTCCATTTCATATCAGCCATCGCGTTCTTCTTGTAGTCCAATTCAACGACATCAAGAATCCTTCCGTTCTCCGTCAAAACTTCGTTGAGTTCATCAGCCGTAGCTCGACCGCCGGAACTGTATGACAGGATGATCCAACGCGCATTCGCAAGGCGGAGCAACCGATCAATGGCATCGACCACGATGAACCTGCCGTTTCCGTTCCTTCGGAAGTCCTCAAACACGGAACTCGCTATCTTGTCAGATGTGTCTTGTCTGCGTTTGGCCTTGCCAAACAACGGTGGCTTGTCATACAGGCAAATGGTAGTCCACAGATGATAGTAAGAGGCATATCTGACGCGGGAGGGAGGCATCTTGTCGTTATTTGACCCGTATGGAGGATCGAAGTACGCAAGGTCAGCTTCGATCATCGGCACCAAGTCGAAGATGTCGCGTCGAAATACCCGGTGTTCGTCCTCCGTGACAAACACTTTCGGCACTTTCAGTACGAGATCGTTGTACGATCTGGGAGACCAGTCTTGTAAATACGATACGAAGTGTCCGAGTGTGTTATCAACTTGATCAAGAGCAAGGATCAGACTTGTAAGCGCAACCGCCTTGTCCAGTGGTGATAAAACCAAGCGCTCGATCTCCTCTCGAATCGCATCCAGTTTCCTCGTGTTGTGAATCTGCCAAGGTTTCTTCAGACCGTCTATTTGGGCAGCGCAACCTCCGTTGGGAAGTCCTCCATAGTTTTCTGTGAACCAACCGTCAACCGCTTCCAGCGAGTTCAAGTGCTGGATGAGTTCAAAATATGATGTTGGTTGTTTGTCATTCAGGAGATAACACGTTGCGAATACCTCCGACCATACCGCGACATCGTTGCACAGCACCCGATAGCCGCTCTTCGCAAGGGCTTGCGATACGCGAGTTGTCCCTGAAAACCCGTCTAAAACGGTTCGTGCGTTAACCTTTCTGACCAGTTGAAGGATGTGCGGAATCAACTTCAGTTTAGAGCCGGCGTACTTGACGCCCTCCGTAGGAGGCGCGTCAACTACCATGTCTTTGAATAGGGACAGAGTTTCGTTCATCGCGTCAATCCAGCCTTCTTCTTGAGAACCGCCGTCCAATCTCCTGCGTTTCAACTGAAAGCGTAATATAGCACTTGAAAGCACCGAGGCAAACGCGAATTATCGGATTTCGGCGAAAATCCTTCCTCGGTGGGAGATAAAGCCTGTCTTTGAGCGTTTAGGGATTCCCGTTCCTTCGACTTCGCTCAGGACGGGTTTCGCGGAAATGACAGACAGGAAGGTTTCTTCTTGTTGGGCGCTCTAAGGCCGGCGCAACTTGTCATTTTTGAACGCTGAACTTGTAGATAGTGGTGTGTTTGAATGGCTGGCCTGGGCGGAGGATGGTCGATGGGAAGTTGGGTTTGTTGGGCGAGTCGGGGTAGTGCTGGGTTTCGAGGCACAGGCCGTGATAGGGTCCATAAGCGAAGCGGGAGGTCTTTAGTTTGCTGCTTAGACCTTTAGCGGTGTAGAGCTGGACGCCCGGCTGGGTGGTATAGACCTCCATCACCCGGCCGGTCTTTGGCTCGACGACGCGGGCAGCGAGGAAAAGCTCTTCGCCGGGCTTCTTGTTGAGGACGTAGCAGTGGTCGTAATTCTCATCCTCGACCTGCGAGATGCGTGAGCCAATCGGTTCGGGCTTGGTGAAATCCATCGGCGTGCCCTTGACGTCTTTGAGATCGCCCAGCGGGATTTTCTGCCTGTCACTCGGCAGGTAGCGGTCGGCGTTGAGCATCAGGACGTGGTTGAGGACGTCGCCGGCGCCTGCGCCTGCGAGATTCCAGTAGGCGTGATTCGTCAGGTTGACGACCGTAGGCTTGTCGGTCTTGGCGGCGTACTCGATGGATAGCGCGTTATCGTCGGTGAGCTTATAAGTAACCGTCACCTCGAGTCTGCCGGGATAACCTTCGTGCCCGTCGGGACTGACGTGGCGCAGGACGACGCCGACGCCGTCTTTGGCGCGGAGCGGCTCGGCGTCCCAGAGGACATTCTGGAAGCCTTCCCGGCCTCCGTGGATGTGGTTGGCCCCGGCGTTGGGCGTTACCTTATAAACTGTTCCGTCGATGGTGAACTGAGCGCCGGCGATGCGATTGGCGAAGCGGCCGACAACCGAGCCGAACAAGGGATGGCCCTTTAGATAGTCATCGAAGGAATCCAGGTAGAGCGTCACGGGCTCGAATTTGCCTTCGCGGTCCGGCGTTTTGACGGTTGTGAGTGTGGCGCCGTAGGTCAGGACTTTGGCTTCGATGCCGTTGGCGTTGGTCAGCGTCAACTCATAGACCGTCGCGCCGTCCGGCATCTTGCCCACAGGGGCCTGAGTAACGGCTGCCTTTTTCGTTTGAGGCGTTTGTGCGGCGCAAGATGCACTCTGGAGGAGAGTCAGGCACACAATGATGATGGTTCGGGATAGAGCTGTCATGTTGCGAGTCCTTTCAATTTTGCTTGCCGATGCAATAGAGGTTCTGGGCGGTGCGGATGAATAAGTGACCATTGGCGATTGAGATTGAGGCCTGTATCGGGCCTTCATCGATTTCGGTCTGGAAGAGGATCTCGAATTTCTCATCGCCGGCTTTTAGCACGACGATCTCGCCGGTCTCGCAGATGCAATACATCTTGCCGTCGCCCGCGGTCAGCGACGCCCACCATGGTCCCCGCCCGCCGAGCTTGCCCTGCCAGAGCTGCTTGCCGGTTTTAGGCTCGAAACAGGTTACAACTTTGCCTCGCGTAATGCCGTCGAGGACGTAGAGCCTGCCCTGGTGGAATAACGGCGTGCCGGCGTCGGGCGCCGCCTCGTCGAATTCCCAGAGTATCTTGCCCGGGCTGTCGCCGCCGGGCGGTTGAAGGGCGAAGACGCCTTTATGCTTGTGCCAGGTGCCGAAGATAAGGCCGTCACCCGTGACGAGCGAGGGGATTATGCGAGAATCCCTGACCTTGCGCGTCCAGTACTCGAATCGCCACAGCTCGGCCCCCGCGGCAGGGTCGTGGGCGGTGATAAAATCGGCGCCGGTGCTCAGCAGCTCAATTTTGCCGTTGCGGACGAACGGGATCGGCGTGCTGTACGTCTCCATACCCTCGTCGAAGGCGTTGGTTTTTCGCTGCTGCTTCCAGGTGGTCCGCCCGGTCTTTGGGTCCAGCGCCGCGATAAACGAATCCAGCGGCCCATCCGCGGCGGGTGCGCGATAAGGGCTGTCGCGGCGGATAACGATGACGTACAGCCTGCCGTCGTAGAGCAGCGGGCTGCTGCTGTAGCCGAACTGCAATGCCAGATTGCCGTACTCCTTTTCGATATTCCGCGACCAAAGCCGGCTGCCTTCGAAATCAAAGCCGACGAGGTCTCCGCTGCCGTACAGGAAGAAAACGTTGTTGCCGTCCGCAACCGGCGAAGGCGAGCACATGTTGTTGCGCGGGTACCTCCGCGGATCGGAGCCGACATCTTTTCGCCACAACTGCTTGCCGGTCTTTTCGTCAAAACACAGGGCCACAAAGTCGGACGTTCCTTCGACCATCGAGGTCACAAAGACTCTGCCGTTTGAGATTATGGCTGTTGCACCGCTTTCTCCGGGAAGGGGGCTGACCCAGGCGGTGTTCTCGGTTGCGCTCCACGAGGCCGGCAGGTCCTTCTCGTCGGTCGAGCCGTTGAAGAAAGGCCCCCGCCACTGCGGCCAGTCGGCGGCAAGACCGGGCGCCGCCGAAATGAGAATAAAAGCAATCGCCCAGGCTGTGCTCTGGAAATATCTCATCTGCTGCTTTCCTTTCGGCTTCTAAAGTTGTGTTTCAGTCACGGCTTGTTCGCTGTGTATATAAATATATTCTCATCCTTATCGATACATCCTATCGCTTGAATAAGTGCGTTGGGATTCAGTACGGTGATCGGCTGGTCGGCTGCGTAGTTTCTCATTCGGCAGCCGGTCAGGGTTATCGTGAGCTTGTCGCCGCCGCGGACCAGAAGGTAATCCTGCGACTTATTCAGCGTCGTCAAAGCGCCGTTGCCTCCGGAGAAGGATTCGACGTTGCTCAGAGAGGTGTGCCCCTTGCCCTCGATGATGATGGGATGAATTTCCTCGACGCTCGGCCCGGTGTTGGCGATTATCGAGCCTTGGGCAATCTGCCAGTTGCGGTTGAAGGTGTTGTCGCCGAGTTTATGGATCCCCACGGTTACACAATCGAAGTTGAAATTCGTCAACTGCCCGTACGTGGCTGGCCCTAAATAGATACCACCGTACGCTCCAAATGTGAACAGGTCCATTAGCTGGGCGTTGTCCGTATGGTCGATCCGATAGGTAAAGGTCTTTCTTGCGACGACCGAATCGATCACGGCCCTGCTGTAGCCGCCCTCGATGAACCGGCGATTGGAAGGGTTGACGTGGCAGTGCAGTATCCGCGGGATGTCGTAGCAATAGTCGATTCGGATGAACTCGCCACTGAGCGGGTAGCCGTAGCAGTGCTCGAAGAGTATCTGCTCGACGATCGCGCCGCGCCGGGCATTGAAGTCCATCGCGAGGAACTCGCCGTAGAAAGTGAGGCACGAGAGCGTTACTCCCTGGGCGCCTTTGGTCTGCGATGCCTGTATCGTGGCCGGATATTCGATTATCCTGGCGGGGTCCTTAGTCGTCTGCTTGGGATACCAGAACTGAATCCCGCGAATCTGCGTGGCGTTTTCGACGATGATGAAGGGCTTCTCTTTATCTTCGATTGCAAAGACGCTTCCGACCGGCTGGACCTTTTCGGGGTGCCTCGTTCCTCGACCGACCGGCCCGTGCACGCCAATCAGCGAGACATTCGCCCGCAGTATTATCCCGCCGGCTACGGGGTAAGGCTCCTGCGACGGCTCGACGAAGAGCGCCGCCCCGCGCGGGTGCGCCCAGTCAATCGCCTTCTGGAGGTTCTCGGCGTTGGCCGCTGCGCTATTAGCGGGCAGGACGCCGAATTCACGGATGCTCTTGAGGCAGCAGCCGGCGGTAAGCGCTGTTGGTTTGTCGGATTCAGCGGCCCTTGAACCGAAGCACAATGCGATGGTCAGGATGAGTGAGCTTGCTGATTTTATCTTTGTGGTCATTGTTTCCACTTTCTAATCCTCCGGGGCTTTTTCGTCTCGCCGAGGCAGCTATATCTTGCCTTCGCGGACACTCAGACAGGCCCCCGTATTATTTGCTGCTCGCAACGACTTTGAAATCGCGGATGCTGCGCACGGGCCTGCCGTCATCGCCGGCCAACTGCGCGACAAGCCTGTAATCGCCGGCCTCGGCCGGAGACTTTTGTTCAAAGGTGAGTATTTGCCGGCCCAGGCTTTCCACCGTGCAGGGCTTTGACTGTTTGCCGACGACCTGTTTGCCGCGGAGAATTTGCAGATCGACGGTCCCCTTCCAGTTGCGGTAAAGGTCGTTGATTACGAAGACCTTGACCTGCCGTTCCGCGCCGGGCGCGATCTCTTCGTCCCAGAGATCGACCATAAGTCCCACCGGCGCAAAAGCGTCGCGGACGTAGTTCTCGAAGTTCGGTTCAAACTCAAGTTTCTCCAAATCGACGAAGTGGTCGCTGGTGGCCCCGCCTTCGGGCCTGGGCTTGTCGCCGGGCCGCGAATAGCCGAGGCCGCAGAAGTGCAGGACGCCGGCACATTCGCGGTGACATCGCCAGAACTCGGTCAGGCCGGCGAGATATTTTGCGTAGAGCAGCCGCCGCTGCTCGGCTGTCGAACCCTGTCCGAGCAGGCTGCTATAGACTTTGTCGGTCAGGCAGGTAACGCTGCCATCGCGGTTGAGCCAGAGCCAGGCATATTCGTTGATGATGATGGGGACATCGAGTTTCTTCTGCTCGGCGCGGAGGTTCGACACGGGCGAGGTATTTGCGATGTCCCTGAAGCGGAATGGCTGTTGGTCCTGCCAGGCCCTGATGAACAGATACGGGTGGGCCTCCACGCAGTCGGTGGGGCTTTGCGGCTCGGCCCAGCCGTTGTCCCACGGCCTGCCGGACAAATCCAGGCGCCGAACCGCACGGATGGCCTTGCCGGTTTCGGGGGTGACGCTTTCATTCTGCCCGTCCCATAAGACCACGCAGGGGTGATTCCATCGTTCGCGCATCCACTCGATGTATTCGGGGATAATCTTTTCGGCCGTGGGGTTTTCCGGGGCCTTGCCCAGCAGCCAGATGGGGAATTCATCCTGAATCAGAAAGCCCTCCTCGTCGGCGATCTCGTACCAAAGCTCCGGCGGAAAGCCTATGCAGTAGCGGATGGAGTTCCAGTGCATACTTTTTAACTTCCGGTGCAGCCGGCGCACCCACTCTTTGCGCCAGGGCTTGTCGCCGCGGGCGTCGTCCTCGAAGAACCGGTATATGCAGACGTTGGTCCCGCGCATAAAGTATGGCTTGCCGTTGAGCATCGCCCGCTTTGTTTCGGGGTCGAACCGGAACGAGCGCATACCGAATCGGACGAGCTTGCAGTCGCCCGCTGTCCTGAGCTCCAGCTCATAGAGGAAGGGGTCTTCGGGCGTCCACAAACGGCAATCGGGAACGGGGACTTCAAAATCGACGGTTACTTTCTCGTCGCCCGAACAGCCGGTCGCTTGGGCAACACCCGAACGGACCGGTTTCGGCGTCCGCGCCCCGGACAGCTTGTAGCGTACTTCGATCTTGTCCGCGCCGGCCGTGTTGTCCATTTCCACCACCACGCGGACCTTGCTCTTCTCAATCTGGGGGACGGTCTGGACGTTGGCGATGTGGGGTGCGCCGCTGAGAATCAGCTCGACCGAGTCATAGATTCCGGGAATGTATTTGTATTTCTCGAAATCCCAGCCGGTGGGCTGGTCCTGCGGGAGGGATTCACGGTCCGCGCCGAGCCGTATGACAAGCTCATTCTCGCCCCCGTCCCCCTTGAGGAATTTCTTGACGTCCATCAAGGCGGGGGTGAAGCAGGGCAGGTGCTCGCCGACCACCTGGCCGTTAAGGAATACCTTCGTCCCGTACCTTGCCTTATGGATTTTCAGGATGGCGACCTCCGGGATCTCCGCCTTGACGGTGAATGTCCGCCGATACCAGAAGGCCTGGCGCTTGTCGCTCTTTTTCCCGACCTCGGCAAAGGCAGGCTCAGCCATATCCACAAGCCCCGGAACAGGGACTTTGTGGGCGAAGGCGGCCGGCGGCGAATCCATCGAGCCTTCCGCAACCTCCCACGCGCCGTCCAGATTGATGATTTTTCTGGCACCGGCGTTGTCGTCCGCCGCACCGATGGTGAACATACTGCAACCGGCCAGCGCCCCCAGGGCCAACACCACAACAAACCAAACCGAATTTCTCCCATGTCTCATTGTCGCACTCCTTATACATCGCGCCCCAAGGCCCGGAACATCGCCAGGACGTTCTCGACGGGGGTATTGCATTGGATATTGTGAATCGTATTGAAGACGTAGCCGTTGGTTTGGCCGAATATCCTGACCCTTTCCGCAACCTGTCGGCGCACCTGGTCCGGCTTTTCGAAAGGCAGGGTCTGCTGGGTATCGACGCCGCCGCCCCAGAAGACTATCCTGCCGCCGAATTCTTCAACGAGGCGCCTGGGGTCCATACCCCTTGCCGAGGTCTGAACCGGGTTGAGGATATCGAAGCCCGCTTCGATGAAACCTTCAATCAGCGGCTCGCAGCCCCCGCAGCAGTGCTTGATCGTCTTCCACTTGGTGTGAGCGTGTATCCAGTCGTTGAGTTTCCTGCTGAAGGGCAGGTAAAGCTCGCGGTATGTGTCCGGGGAGCAGAAGAGGCTATTCTGCGAGGCCAGGTCGGTCCCGTCCATGTGGAGCACCTGCACTTTGTCGCCCACCGCCTGATATATGCTCCGGAGGTTTTTCAGGGCAATTTCGGTCTGTCGTGCAAAGACCTCCCTTATGTAGTCTCTGCGTGCGATGGTGCTTATGTACCATTCCTCGATGTCGCGGATTCCCTTGGGGTCTTTGAGCCAGGGCGCCGGTACGAGCGCGATATCGCCGAAGGCGGTTCCGCCGAAGGCCGCTGCAACCGCAAGGTCGGTATTGTCGTACAGCTCGGCTGCCTTGCGCTCGTAGTACGCCAGGTCTTCCTCGCTGACGGGCTGGAACTCTTCGAGATTGTCCGCGGGGTCGAGCTTAGCGTCGTCGATGGGCTTTTGGCGGATGATGGAGTCGAAGTAGTAGCCGCCCTTTGGCATCCGCGCTGAAGGCTGCGCCGACTTATCGCCCTGGGGGTACATAAGAATATCGCCGCTTGGCTCCGGCTTGGTATTAAATTTCGCGGGCACTAAACAATCGGTTCCGTCAAATGTTCGCCATTTTTTCCAGCCGGCGTTTTCAAAACCGAACATATTGCGGGGCGAGGGCAGGGCAACGACGTCGATACCGAGGGCGGCGCGGAGGTCGGCTGCGACCTCGCCGAGCATCTGGTAAGGCTCGACGAGCTTGACCGGCTCGCCGGCCTTATCCAAGCCGAGCGCCCGCCGCAAGCCGGCGATTACGCTGACGTGCGCCCCGCTGCACGGCGTCCCGCCCAAATCGACCGGGACCCGGTCAACCTTCTGATAGTTGAGTGTTTTGAGGACGCGCTGCCTGCCGGTCAAAGCTGCCTTGTTGGCGGAATTCGCACTCATAAGGAGTCTCCTACTGCAAATGCGCTTTGAGTCTAAATCAGTAATCGGCGGCTGTAAGCCGATATATTTCGCCGTATTCTAACACTTTGCAGGCGGCATTACAAAGGATTAGCTTTGCATCGTATCCGAGCGGGAGAAAAGCAGTAATTGCCTTGACAGGCGGCTGGGGCAACGGGATAATTGACCGTGCGTACCCTTGATGAAGGGTCTTTTTTTATTGTGCCCGCGAAAGGACAGAGTTATGAGAACTTATTATCTTAGAGCGTTAACGTGGCTTGCGCTGCTCTGCGCCGTTTGCAGCTTAACGAGCTGCAAGCCGAAGAAAACGACCACGCCTGATGTCAAGAAACCCGGCCCGGCTCAGGTTAAGGTCGAGCCGGATACCGTTAAGCCCGACGTCAACACAGTCAAGCCGGCGCCGGTCACTGCGAAGTCCGGCAGCGACGTTCTGGTGACCGTCAACGGCGTTGATATTACCCAGAAGCAATTGGATGAGCTGCTCAAGCCGCATCTTGACAGGCTCGCCAAGCAGGCAGCCAACCTGCCGCCGGCATTTCTCGAACAGCAGATGAAACTGCTCAAAGAGCAGGCCCTGCAGGAAATGATCAAGATGCAGCTTCTCGATGAGCAGGTGAAGAAGGCCAACATAGTGATTACCGATCAGGAGGTCACCGGCGAGATAACGCGAATGGCGTCGCTGCAGAAGCCGCCGGAGACCCTGGAAGAACTCAAGGCGACGATGGAGGCTTATGGCGCCAGCTATGAGGAATTGAAAAACCAGATACAGACGATGCTGGGCCAACAGAAGCTTATCATCCAGAAATTCCCGAACGACGTGAAAGTCTCCGAAGACGACGCCAAGACGTTTTATGAGCAGAACAAGAGTCGGTGGCCGGAGGAGGTCCGAGCAAGTCATATCCTGATAAAGCCGGACCTGTCGGACCCCAACTCCGACCCGAACCAGGCGGAGGCTCTGGCCAAGGCTAAAGCCGAAGATTTGCTCAAGCAAGTCAAAGGAGGCGCCGATTTTGCCGCTTTGGCCAAAGAGCACTCGGCGTGCCCGTCGTCGTCGGCCGGCGGCGATCTGGACTTCTTCCCGAGGACCGGCAGGGGCAGTATGGTTCCGGAGTTTTCAAATGCCGCTTTTGCGCTGAAGGTGGGCGGTATCAGCGATGTTGTGAAAACCGAGTATGGATACCACATCATAAAAGTCACGGACCGCAAGGACGCCCCCTCATTTGACCAGGTCAAAGAGAGTATAATGAATGAGCTGGCCAAGACAAAGATGAATGCGGTGGCTATGAAATACATCGAAGAGCTTAGGTCCGGGGCTAAAATCGTGTATCCGCCCGGCAAGGAGCCTAAGCCCGCCGCCCCACCGGTCATCCCCGGCGGAACTGTTCCCCAATAGAAAGCTCCCAAGGCAGGGATGCTCGGCAAATATCAGAACGGGAAATTCACCGTGTGCTTTCGGCAAGGGTGCATGAAATGATTCATTACCGCTGGTATCGTCAG
>CAYGZM010000098.1:0-14250 GCA_964354365.1 uncultured Pirellulales bacterium | reverse complement strand
AGAAGAAGGAGTGCGCGGGAGACTATTCTATGAGTTCTGCAAAATTGCAGGTTAGACCTATATTGTTGAAGAAAATCTCTTTTATGATTTTCTTCAATAATTACCTAAGCGATTACGAGACAATACATTACCGTTGAAAAGAAAAAATCAACAATGGTTCGACAGGCTCACCATCCTGAGCGAAGTCGAAGGAACGATTTTTTCTTTTCTAAGCAGGCCTAACCTGAAATTTTGCAGAAGCCTTGAGACTATTCTCGCTGAGGAGAAGCGAGCCAGTGGACATCACCTTTGCAGTTTAACACATCGACGCAATTCTATCTTGCCCATTTTAGCATACGGCTGCTGCACGCGCACTGCAAGCGAAAATGAGTAAATCGCTAAAGACTCTGCCGAGAAGAAAAAATTCAATAAATCGCAACTGGAGAATAGACTTCTTCCGCACAGTGTGGTAAACTATGAACAATTCATGGAGGAATGGTGGCGACAGTGTCCGTTACAGACGGTGCTGTCGCCTGTTTTTTTATAAGCGGCGGCGGAGGTGACAGTCACTCCAAGTGCTCGCCGGCAACCATTGGCCGAAGTTCCTTTTCTGTCGCATTGCTGCCTCGACCTGGCGTCAGATACGAAGCTCACCGGCTTGGTCGATGGCATCGGACGTTCGAATGTCACTACCTGACCCAGTCGCGCATCAACAGCCTGAGTATCCGGACAGGTACCTTCTTCGAATGAGCTATCAGGCGCCCGGCCAAACCCACGACCAATAATGACAGCAATAGGTGCGTGCTGGCCAAAAGCTGGACTGCTGCACTCTTATTAAAGAAATCTTGTGGTTTTTGCTCAATCCTCGTTTTTTCGCAAAAAACAGGAGTTTTTTTTGCGAAATCCCGTAGTTACCACGATAGACCTCTGAAACAGAAAGTGGTAACATAGTTTAGTTTTGTTTCGTCCTTGAGATTTGCGCTAAGTAAAGAGTAGCTTATGTGAAGAAGATTTCAAGGAATCAATGTCACTGGTTTTCGGAAGTAGTCACGGAGTTTGCGCAGAAGCTCGATTCCGAGTCTATCCCGAAATAGAAAGGAGGCCGGAGAAATGGTGCGGCTGAATTACTGGAAGAGATTCTTACTGATTATCATCGTGGGGGTACTCGGCTGCGCGGGCGTTTTGCAGGCGAAGCCGAAGAACGTCATCTTCCTTATCGGAGATGGGATGGGACCGGAGCAGGTCAAGGCGGCCGGGATATATGCCTACGGAGCGCCCGGAACGCTGTCGTTCGAGTCGTTTCCATACCAGGGAAAGCTGACAACGTACTCGGCCAACGCGAGCATAACTGATTCGGCGGCAGCGGCAACTGCGCTGGCAACAGGTTTCAAGGTCAACAACGGCGTAATCAGCATGGCCTATCCGGGGGACGGCAGCGAGTTAGGGACGCTGCTGGAATACTACAAGTCACTTGGCAAAAGCACCGGACTTGTAAGCACTTCATACTTAACAGACGCCACTCCGGCGGCCTTCGGGGCACATGAGCCAACCCGCAGCAATACTTCTCAGATTGCCGGCGATTACCTGAATCAAAACCAGCCTAACGTTCTTTTAGGCGGCGGCGGAAATGGAATGACCACCAGTGAGTTCGCCTCAGCAGGATATACTGTGGTGACAGACCGCGCAAGTATGCTGGCTTTGAATACGGAAAGTGTGACTAAGGTCTCCGGGCAGTTCGGCAGCGGCCAAATGCGTTATGAATTCGATGGTCTTGAAAATCAGCCGCATTTATCTGAGATGACCGCTACTGCTCTGAGTATTTTAGACAATGACACCGACGGCTTCTTCTTGATGGTTGAAGGAGGAAATATCGACCACGCCTGTCATAGTAGCGACCTTGCGCGCACCATACCTGAAGTGAGTGAGTTTGCTGACGCTGTGCAAGTAGCAATCAACTGGGCGGCAAGCCGCAACGACACGCTGGTACTCGTCGCCGCCGACCATGAGACCGGAGGGCTGACGGTTACAGCCAACAACGGGGCGGGCGTTCTGCCCGGCGTCACGTGGGGTGGTGCGGGGGGACATACGGCTGCAAATGTCCCGGTATATGCGTGGGGCGCGAACGCAGAGCTGATTTCAGGGGTGATGGACAATACGGATATGTTTGGCGTGGTTGTGAGCGATGAGCCGATAGAACTGGTCAATCCGGGATACGACGCAGTCAGCGTATCAATATCACCGAACCTGGAAGTGATAGTCCACGACCCGGACAGCACCGGAGATTCACTGGATGTGACCTTCTTCGGGCGCGAGAATCCTTCATTCACGATAGTAGTGCTGCCGGACACCCAGAAGTACGTTTTGAACGGGGCTTATCCGCAGATATTCACGAGCCAGACGCAGTGGATTGTCGATAACGCCGTGTCAGAGAACATCGTTTTCATGACACACGAGGGCGACGTAGCCGATACCTGGAACAGTACGACCGAGTGGGGCTACGCCAACGAAAGTATCAGCCTGCTGGACGGCGTCGTTCCGTACGGGCTGGCTGTCGGCAATCACGACAAGTACGAGGACCCGGCTGACCCGATGTACGATACAATCAGCACATATTTCAACCAGACCTTCCCTTATGCAAGGTACGAAAGTGAACCGTGGTATGGTGGGCACTACCCTGCAGCGCCGGACCCGAATGGGAACTCCAATAACTACCAGCTCTTCTCGGCTGGCGGCGACGACTATATCGTCCTGCACCTTGAAGACTACCCGACTCCTGCGGTTATCGCCTGGGCGGACGGTGTGTTAAAGGCCAATTCGAGCCGTAAGGCTATAATCACCACACACGGCTATATAGATACAGGCGGCAACTACACCGGCAAATGGGGCAGCACGCAATACATCAGGGACTTGGTTGTGGGGAACAACAACGTCTATTTTGTGCTGTGCGGGCACTTCAGTGGTGAATACGCCAAGACTACGACCGTCGATGGGCGTCTGGTTCACGAGATGATGGCCGACTACCAAGACCGGGCGAACGGCGGCAACGGCTGGCTGCGGATAATGCGGTTCGAGCCAGACGAGGATAAGGTCTATGTCAAAACATACTCAACGTGGCTGGATGCGTACGAGGCAGATGCGAGCAGCCAGTTTGCCCTGGATTTCCCGATGACGGGATATGAATTCCTGCCTATCGGCACTAACAGCAACGTGCCGAGTGACACGAGCACCACATTGTCATGGCCGGGTCTTGGAATCGAGACTCAATATGAGTGGTACGTAACGGTTACCGATGATACTGTCGGGACGACACCGGGGCCGGTTTGGAGCTTCACGACCGGTTCGCCTAAGGCCAGCAATCCGAGTCCGGCGGACGGAGCAACCAACGTGAGTACAAACACGGACTTTAGCTGGAGCGCCGGCGTCGATGCCGTTAGTCACGACGTTTACTTCGGGACGGATGCCGGCAATCTGACGCTGGTCTCTCAGCAGGCAGGAACCGCCTACGACCCCGGTCTGCTGCAGTTGGATGCGACGTATTACTGGGTGATAGATGAACACAATTCCGTGGGAGGGGTAACATACGGGAACGTCTGGAGCTTTACGACCGCCCCGCCGGCGCCACTTACGTTCCAGCAGGGCGTCAACGGCTATACGGGGATGGTTGATACTATGATACGTTACCCAACCCCGACGACGAACTACGCCAACAGCGCCGTCAACTTCGACAGCGGCTACCAGTACCAGTACAACGCCGATACGTCCACCGGCAGCCCCGCGGGAGCATCCCACGTGCTTCTGCGTTTCGACGATATCGTCGGCGGCAGCCCCGGCCAGATTCCTGCCGGTTCGACAATCCTCTCGGCGACGTTGCGGCTTCGCACGATGGATGCCAGCAACGGCGGTAAATTGCACCGTCTGCTCCAGTCGTGGACTGCCACGGGAGTAACCTGGGCGAACTCTTTCGGCGGCAATGGAATTCAAGCCGACAACTCCGAAGCTGCCCTCACCGAGGACGATGGCGTCGCCTCAACCAGCGGCGCAGGTGACAACGATTTGAACGTGACGGCCACGGTACAAGGGTATGTCGATGGAACGATTATAAACAACGGGTGGACGCTGTTGCCCAACGGCGGCGACGGCTGGCATATTGCAGCAGCCGAGCACCCGACTGTCGATTACCGACCTGAGCTGATCGTGACTCTCATCACGCCCCAGAACCAGCCTGCCGGCAATCCTAACCCGGCGGATGGGGTAACGCAGGTCGCCGTTGACGCCGATCTTAGCTGGACGGCGGGGAGCGGCGCAGTCAGTCACGACGTATATTTCGGCACGGCCCAGCCGCCCACATTTGTGCAGAATCAGACGGCCACAACCTTTGACCCCGGATTATTGCTGCCGAGCACAACATATTACTGGCAGATCGATGAACGCGATTCGGTCGGCGGCGTGGTTACAGGCGCTGTCTGGAGTTTCACAACCGCAGCGGCGCCGACTCAGGCCGGTGCCCCAAGCCCTGTCAACGGGGCCACCGGCGTTGGCAAAGACGCCGACCTGACCTGGACGGCGGGCAGCGGCACGACTTCGCACCAGGTGTACTTCGGGACCGGTTCCGACCCGCGGGCGAATACGCCGGTGAATCAGACGGAAAGCACATACGACCCGGGGATACTCAGCGCGGCGACCGTGTACTACTGGGCGATTGACGAACTTGGCCCCGGCGGCACGACTACGGGTGAAGTCTGGAGCTTCACAACGGCAGCAGCGCCGGGTCTGGCTACCAGCCCAACGCCGGCGGACATTCTTGAGGATGTAAGCGTAGATGCGGTCTTGAGCTGGATGGCCGGTACGAACGCCGCCTCTCACGACGTGTACTTGGGTACGGAAGCAGTGAGTCTGCCGCAGGTCTCTGCGGGCCAGACCGGGACAAGCTGCGATCCCGGCGGGCTGGATAACGGGACGACGTACTACTGGCGCGTTGATGAAGTTGGTCCCGGCGGCACGACAACCGGCGCAGTCTGGAGCTTCACGACGATTTATGCGGTGCCCGGCCAGGCGACCAATCCGGCCCCGCCCAGCCCATCATCGGATGTCAGCCTCGACGTTGTTCTAAGCTGGACTGCAGGCAGTGATGCGACCTCGCACGATGTCTATTTTGGAACGGATACCGACCCGCGTGTAAATACACCGGTGAATCAGACAGAAAACACGTATAACGCCGGGACGCTGGTTCTGGAAACAACATACTACTGGGCGGTCGATGAAGTCGGCCCGGGCGGGACAACCAGCGGCAATGTCTGGACGTTCACGACGAAGGCTAATCAAGCCCCAACCGCCGATGCCGGGCTGGATCAGACGCTCAGCGACGGCGACAGCACAGGCAGTGAGGTAGTGACACTTGTCGGTTCCGGTTCGGACACCGACGGAACGGTCGATTCTTACGCGTGGAAGGAAGGCGCGAACGTTCTGGGTAATACCGCCACCATCACTCCCGACCTTGCTGTGGGCGAGCACACGATTAC
Source organism: uncultured Pirellulales bacterium (assembly GCA_964354365.1). Lineage (GTDB taxonomy): Bacteria > Planctomycetota > Phycisphaerae > Sedimentisphaerales > Anaerobacaceae > CAYGZM01. The sequence continues at coordinate 8,752 of CAYGZM010000098.1, read as the reverse complement.
GCTCACCGTTACCGATAACGGCGGGGCTGCGGGAAGCGACGATGTGATAGTGACAGTCAACGCCAACCAGGCTCCGACAGCCAACGCAGGAGTTGACCAGGCGGTCTCCGACAGCGACGGTACAGGCAGCGAAACAGTGACTTTGACCGGTTCAGGTTCGGATACGGATGGGACTATCGCCTCTTATGAATGGAAGGAAGGCACGAACGTTCTGGGCAACACCGCCGCCATCGCACCCGACCTCACTCTGGGCGTGCACATAATCACGCTGACGGTGACCGACAACGGTGGAGCTACGGGAAGCGACGATGTGATGGTGACAGTCAACGCCAACCAGGCTCCCACGGCCAACGCAGGAGTTGACCAGGCGGTCTCCGACAGTGACGGCACGGGCAGGGAGATAGTAACGCTGACCGGTTCAGGTTCGGATACGGATGGGACTATTGCCTCTTATGAGTGGAAGGAAGGTACTACTCCGCTTGGGAGCGGCCAGACTATTACGCCCGACCTCACTCTGGGCGTGCACATAATCACGCTGACGGTGACCGACAACGGCGGAGCTACGGGAAGCGACGATGTGATGGTAACAGTCAACGCCAATCAGGCTCCTACGGCCAACGCGGGCACAGACAAGACGGTCTCCGACAGCGACGGCACAGGCAGCGAGATGGTAACGCTGACCGGTTCAGGTTCGGATACGGATGGGACGATTGCCTCTTATGAGTGGAAGGAAGGCGCGAACGTTCTGGGCGACACTGCCGCCATCGCACCCGACCTCACTCTGGGCGTGCACATAATCACGCTGACGGTGACCGACAACGGTGGAGCTACGGGAAGCGACGATGTGATAGTGACAGTCAACGCCAACCAGGCTCCCACGGCCAACGCGGGCTCCGACCAGACCGTAACCGATAGCGACCACAGTGGAAGCGAGAGCGTTACATTGAGCGGGTCGGGTGCCGACGCCGACGGGACTATCGCGGCATACGAATGGAAGGAAGGCGCCACTCCGCTTGGGACCGGGGCGAGTATCAGCGTTGACCTGGCCGTCGGTGTGCACACCATTACACTGATGGTAACGGACAACGCCGGGGCTGCGGGAAGCGACAATGTGGTGGTGACCGTCGAAGAGGGACCGGCGGCAATTGACGATACGGCCAACAGCGACACTGTCGTCAGCGGGACTATCACAGCAGGCAGCTACGCAACGACAGCAGCCAGTGACAACAGTTACGAGGCAATCCGAGAGATTCGGCAGGGAAACACAAGCACCGGCAGATCGGTGCTTGAGCACAAGTGGACGATCAACGTTACAGGCGGAAGCGCCGTGACCCTCCACGTGGAGGCCCACCATACAGCCAACAGCGAAGGCGACAACTTTGTCTTTGCATACTCGACGGACAACGTGACTTACACGAATCTGCTCACTGTGACAAAGACCGCCGACGACAACACGCTCCAGAACGCCGCATTGCCCGGCAGTCTGAGCGGGACGGTTTATATCCGCGTGCAGGACACCGACCGGACGAAAGGCAGAACCAGCCTCGATACGATTTCCATCGATCAGATGTTCATAAGGTCGCAGGGCTTCGGTCCGGATACCAGTCCTCCTTCGCCGAATCCAATGACCTGGTCGGCGGCGCCGCACGCAACGAGCAGCACGTCGGTTTCGATGACAGCCACGACGGCTTTCGACCCAAGCGGCGTCGAGTATTACTTCGACTGCCTCACCGCCGGCGGCGGGCATGATTCCGGCTGGCAGTCGAGCCCCTCGTATGAGGACACGGGCCTCTCGCCTGATACGACATACACATACACCGTCACTGCACGCGATTTGTCGGCGAATCAGAACCAGGCCGCTGCGGCAACCGCAGAATCTGCGACAACCAATCCTGCTTCGGAATGGACGGAACTCACCTATGATGACTTCGAGTCGGGGTGGGGCAACTATACCGACGGCGGCGGTGATTGCTCCCTGTATGCCGCCGGCGCGTATGCCCATCAGGGCAGTAGCGCAGCCGATGTCCAGGACAACAGCGGAACGGCCTCGTCGTTCTTCCACACCAACGGCGTCGATGTGCACACTCCCGGATATACCCAGATAAAGGTTGAGTTCTGGTTCTACGCAGCAAGCATGGAAACAGGGGAAGATTTTTGGCTGCAGTATTACGATGGAAGCACGTGGCGCACTGTGAAGGCATGGGCGAGCGGCGCCGATTTCAGCAATGGCACATTCTACAACCCGGTTGTTTACATCAACGAGCCCGGCTACACGTTGCCGACAAACATGAAGATTCGTTTCACGTGTGACGCCAGCGACAATGACGATGATGTTTATATCGACGAGGTCAGAGTCTCAGCCAAGTAATCGGAATTGTCCGGAGCATCAGGCGGGTATCGTGCATGAACAAGGACATTGTCAAAGGGTGGCGGTTAAAGAGGCCGTCACCCTTGTCTTTTGTGCGACCCGACAGGACTTCTCACGTTTCATCCCTCACTTTGCCGAGAAGAGGATAGTACTCTGTCAAGATTGAAGCTATTGGTTGTCATTCCTGCGAAAGCAGGAATCCAGTGATTCTGACGACCCGGATTCCGCATCAAGTGCGGAATGACAACTTACAAATTCGTCCTTGACAGACTAATAGGCGGGGCGCGTGAAAAGGATAATTATGCCGCCGGTTCGATGGTTGATGCGGCTAAGTTCATTGCAGAAGCTGCTCGAACAGACAAAATAGCACAGCCGAGCTTGCCAAATCCAAATAGCCAAGGCGCCGCATCCACCGGCCCAGCGGAACCGTAGCAGTTTCGGATTGACGATTCGCTCACACCGGCGTAGAATCCACATCAGTATCGCAGACAATAGATGTACGGTGACTAACCCGTCTTGCATGGGGCGAGAAGGCAGTTGCCGGAATAATTGCAGATTTACGGAGGCCAAGTAATGCAATCCCTGAGAAACAACGAGTCCGAGAAAGCCTGTTCCACGTCACGTGCCCGTCAAGCGCACCAAACGAAACGTCGCTGGCCCATACTGATATTGCCGATAGTGGGATTGGCGTCGTTGATATGGTTTCTGGTGCGGGTGATACCTAAGCCCTCACGGGCGACGTATCCGTGCCAGCGAATCGCTTTCCCATTGGCATCCGGCTTTGTAATCTGGCTGACCGGGTTGGCTGCATCGTATGCGGCCTTTCGAAAGGCCAGGCTAAGCGCTGCAAAGAGGCGGTATGTGCTTGCCCTGCTGTTTGCCGCCGTCAGCATTGGCGCCCTTTGGCTGGCCATAAGCTCTACCGGCCAGAAGCTGATGTCAGCCGAACCGCAGAAAGCCAATGAGCCAATAGGCGTGGCTAAAGGAATTCATCCGGGGCGCGTCGTCTGGGTGCACGACCCCGATGCGACCGACTGGAAAGGTCCTGAAAACGGGCATTGGTGGCAGGCCGAGCATACGAATCAGGATGTGGTCAGCCGGATGATGTCGCGGGCGGTGCACGAGCTGACCGGCGCAGACAGCGACGCCGCAGCCTGGGACAAGCTGTTCAAGCATCTCAATTATGCACGCGGCAAAGGCGACGTCGGTTACAGGCCGGGAGAGAAGATCGTTATCAAGGTGAATTTCGTCGGCTTTATCTGCACCCAGAGCGGGGTCAATGCGGAAAACTACAATCTGGAGGACTGGCGCGACTATATGAACACGTCGCCGCAGATGATTATCGCCCTGTTGCGGCAGCTCACCGGCTCGGCTGGCGTCAAGCAGCCGGACATATCCGTCTGCGACAGCCTGGCCTATATCGCCAACGAGTACTACGACATCTTCAAGCAGGAGTTCCCGAACGTCCGTTATGTTGACCGCGCCGGCAAGTTCGGCAGAATCAAGACAGAACCATCGAAAGTCCCCTTTTACTGGAGCTGCAACCCCGAAAACTGTACGCAGGACTACATACCGACGTGTTTCGCCGAGGCCGACTACCTGGTCAATCTTGCCAACCTCAAGGCCCATACCGGCGCGGGCGTGACGCTCTGCGCCAAGAATCATTACGGCTCGCTCGCCCGGCTGCCTTTCGAAAAGGGCTATTACGATATGCACAAAAACGCATTTGCCAAGGAGATCGGGATATATCGTCCGCTGGTCGATCTGATGGGGCACGCTCAATTCGGCGGCAAGACAGTGCTGTATCTGCTCGACGGGCTCTACAGCGGCAAGCATCCGATAGACAGGGCCCCGCGCAGGTGGAGCTCGCACCCATTTGACGGCGATTGGACCTCAAGCCTGCTCGCTTCGCAGGACCCCGTGGCGATTGATTCGGTGGGTTTCGACTTTGTGCGGGCGGAGTATGAGGATTATCCGCGCGAGCTGGGTGTCGATGATTATCTGCACGAAGCGGCCCAGGCGGACAACCCACCTTCCGGAACGTTTTACGACCCCGACCATTCCGGCAATGTCAAAAGATTAGCCAGTCTCGGCGTGCACGAGCACTGGAGCAACGACAAGGACAAAAAGTACTCCCGCAATCTGGGGACAGGCAAGGGCATCGAGATGGTCGCGGTGGAAGCCAAGAGCGATAACGAGAAGCAGGGTATCATCGCGGCTGGCGCGAAGGTGGTGAAACTTGCGGACGGTTTCGAGTTCACCGAGGGCCCTGCCGTCGATGCCGAGGGGAATGTCTTCTTCACCGACCAGCCGAACAACAAGATTCACAAATGGTCGGTGGACGGCAAGCTGTCGATATTCCACGATTCGCCCGGCAGGGCAAACGGGCTTTACTTCGACAAGAAAGGCAACCTTATCGCCTGCGCGGACCTCAACAACGAGCTGTGGTCGATAGACCCGAAAGGCAATGTCACCGTTCTGGTCAAGGACTACAAAGGCAAGAAGCTCAACGGCCCGAACGACGCCTGGATCGACCCGAAAGGCGGCATATACTTCACCGACCCATTTTACAAGCGGCCGTACTGGAATCGCGGCCCGATGGAGCAAGACGGCCAGCACGTCTATTACCTGACGCCGGGCGAGAAGAAGCTGGTGCGGGTGACCGAAGACCTTGTTCAGCCGAACGGAATAATCGGCACGCCCGACGGCAAAATGCTCTACGTGGCCGATATCGGCGCAAGCAAGACATACGCGTATAGAACCAATTCCGACGGTACCCTCGCGGACAAAAAACTCTTCTGCTCGATGGGTTCCGACGGTATGACGATTGATAACGAGGGGAACATTTATCTTACGGGAAAAGGCGTCACGGTCTTTAATTCGGCGGGCGAGAAAATCGAGTATATCCCGATTGACGCCGGGTGGACGGCAAACGTATGCTTCGGCGGCAAAGACCGCCACACGCTCTTTATCACCGCCCAGAAATCCCTGTTCTCGCTGCAAATGCGGGTCAAAGGCGTCTAATGATAAACTAAGACTTGAATCAATTACGGACCTGGATGAAAGGAGACGCCGGTGAAAACCACTTGTCCCGCACTTATCGCTGTGTGCTGCCTCTTCGCGTCGTTTTCCTTGGGCAGTGTGCCGCTCACGGCCGAAGTAGTCGAGGTCAATAAGATTTGGGATCAGGCGCCGCACAATGCCTTCACCGACCTTATTCGCTGGAACGAGAAGTTCTACTGCGCGTTCCGCGAGGGCAGGGGACACGTTTCAACCGATGGCAAGATACGGGCGCTTGAATCGAAAGACGGCGGGACCTGGGATTCGGCGGCCCTGTGCGAGTTGGAAGGTTATGACTTGCGGGATGCGCACCTGTCCGCGACTCCCGACGGAAGGTTGATGCTGATAGGCGGAGCGGCGCCGCGAAAGAAGGATAACGAAGGCGCGCCGACCGGCACATTTGCCAGCTTCTCGAAGGATGGCGGGGAGTGGAGCAGGCCGCAGATTGTGGTTGAGCCGGGCAGGTGGATGTGGCAAGTCACCTGGCGCGAAGGCAAGGCGTACGGCGTATCCTACGCCGCAGGCGAACGCATGCCATACCTCGAACTGCTCGTCAGCTCCGACGGCGTGAACTACAAATCGCACGTCCCCGAGCTATTCTCAGAAGGCTACCCAACCGAAGTGACGCTGCGTTTTGACGACGATGGCACGTGCTATGCCTTGATGCGGCGGGACGGGCGTGGGAATGAGCCATCCAGCGCGATGTTGGGCGTCAGCAGGCCGGACTATAAGCAATGGCAGTGGCGCGACCTCGGTGCGGAATTCAATGGTTTCGGCGGCCCCAACTTCATCAAAATACCGGGCGGCCACTGGATTGGGGCCGGGCGAATGTACCAGGACGGAGCACATACGGCCCTGACGTACATCGATGTTGCCAACGGCTCAATGAGCAAACTGACGAAGCTTCCAAGCGGCGGCGATACGAGCTATCCAGGATTAGTCTGGCACAACAATGTGCTCTATGTCAGCTACTATTCCAGCCACGAGGGCAAAACGAGTATTTACCTTGCCAGGGTGAAGGTCACGCAAAAGGTAATCGACGACCCGAATACCTTCGGCGCTGAGCCGAACCCCACCGGCGACCCTATCGGAGGCGGCAAGGGGTATCGCCGGTTGATTGACCAGGGCGATTATCACGTCAAGACGCTGGGAGATTTGGTCGCTGCCCTGGAAAAGGCCGGAGCCGGCCAGGTGGTGTACATAGACGACCAGGCCGAGATAGACGCCACGGGGACTAAAGGTATCGTGATTCCCGGCGGAGTGACCGTAGCAAGCGGACGAGGCAAGGGGGACTCGCAAGGCGCCCTGTTGTACAGCAGTGAGCTTGCGACGTCACCACTCTTTTGGGCAAGCGGCCCGCAAGTGCGAGTTACCGGGCTTAGGCTGCGCGGGCCGGACCCCCAGCGCAGGACCGAAGAGATGCAAAAACTGTACAAGGGAGGCCGCTACTACAGTATTCCAAATTCCGATGGGATAATCTGCTCACATCCCCGCCTGGAGGTGGATAACTGCGAGCTGTCCGGCTGGAGTCACGCGGCGGTCTTTCTCAAGGCCGGGGCCTCGAAGGCGCATATTCACCACAACTATATGCACCACAACCAGCGAAGCGGATTAGGGTACGGGGTCTGCCTCGACCAGGCCGACGCCCTTATCGAGGCGAACCTATTCGACTGGTGCCGGCATCATATCGCCGGAACGGGCCGGCCCGGCACAAGCTATGAGGCCCGCTATAATCTTGTCCTTGAAAACGCCAACGGCCACAGCTTCGATATGCACGGCGGCGCCGACCGAAAAGACGGCACCGATATTGCCGGAGACTCAATCTCGATCCACCACAACACCTTCCGCGTAACGTCTGTACCGGCGATAGTGATTCGTGGGCGGCCCACGCAAAGTGCCGACATACACCACAATTGGTTTTTTCATTCGGACACGAACAAAGCCGTCGCGCAGACAAATGCAACCGGCAATATAAATATCGGCCGAAACCAGTACACAACGGAACGAACCGTAAAAGACTAAGGTGCTCAAACTGACCGGTTCACCTTGTCATACCTGCGAAGCCTTGTCATACCTGCGAAAGCAGGTATCCAGTAGTACCCCATAACACTTGGTTTTGTGGGCCTCGTCATTGCGAGGAGGCCGAAGCCCGACATGGCAATCTCGTACCCCTCGAAGGTAGAGGCTGTTCCGGTGCCGAAGCGCCTCACAATGATGCCCACACTTTCGATTGTTACGGGGTACTAGGTTCATTCATTTGATTTACGAGACAACTCCCTCCATTCAAGGAATGCTAAAGTAACCGAAAGTAATCCGATCAAAATAATAGAAAAAATGAATCTCTCAGTCTCCTTAGAACCTTGGACCCATAATTTTAAGTCTCCAATATTGCCAATTGGCCTAGCTGTTCTTTCGTCTTTTGGAACAGACTGATCCGCCCCTACTCCTCGTTTATAGTTATAGAACACAAAGATTGGAGATGATTCTGGGACAAAACGGGGATCAGGACCATCTTCTGGCATTTCGCCTGCCGGAGCTGTTAATGTTCCACCTAATCGAACAATTGCAGTTGGAAGTTTTCCTTCTCTATATCTTGAAAGTGTTATATTATCCCGAGTGTTGGATCGAATAACCTTCCAAAGCGGCAGAAATTCCTTTTCATCATTAAAAATGATTATTTCAGGATACCCCTTAGTACTACTTAGTCTTGCTATTCCTTGCCTGGCGATTTTTCTTCCGAATATATAATCTGTCCAGTTGAAAAAGTCCGACAGGCCGATCAGAAAAGCGAGGATGGCTGTCAAAAGAACCAAAAACGGTCTCATTTTTTTGTTCATAGTTTAATACGTTCAAAAACAGAAATAACTAACATAATAATACCACACTTTTTGCCTAAGCATTTTACTATACCGGCAATAAAACATCAACGGGGGATAATTAAAGGTGCCCGGTGCATTTTCTGCGTCCCCCCTTTCATTTTCCAGTTTCTGTCGCATTGCAGTCTCAAAGAGCCATCGTCGAGTATATCGCCCCTTCGCCCGCCAAACAACCCCACCGTAGCCGGATTTCCATAATTGACTCAAAAATCTGCGAAATCCGCGATTAAAATTAACTTGACACCAAACCCGGCATATGATATAATATACATCTAACAAATAGAGGATTCTTGATATGGAGAACGAAGCTACAACTAAAACGCCCATCCCGACGAGGCCGGGATTCCGCAATTTTGCACTTTGCACTTGCTTGCATCCCGATCCCTTGGGATTAATCTTTGCATTCTCAACTTATCTATCTTGCCACGAATTCATCGCCACCGAGCCA
>CAYGZM010000097.1:0-14286 GCA_964354365.1 uncultured Pirellulales bacterium | reverse complement strand
TTGATCCGCCCGGCCGCAATCCGCCGAAGAAAGTCTATGTCCGCTTTCGCCACCCCGAAGGAAAGAAGATGACCCGCTGCGAAGTAAACGGCAAACCCTATAAAAACTTCGACCCCGAAAAGGAATGGGCGGTCCTTACGAAGTGGGCGCCGAAGGGGAACAGAATCGTTGCGTATTACGAGTGATGGCTGGACCGCCTGTCTCGAAAAACCGTCCGACAAGCACTGGCGAATCGAATGGGTGGTGAGCCTTGAGACTGTGGCCCACCGAGATGGATATATTGCATGCGGTTATGGACATGGCAAAAAGCATCTTTTTCAATTGCTGACGTGCAAGCAACGATGGACACCTTTGGGCATTCCAGTCATTTGAAGGGACCTCATGTAGCGGAAGAGGACAAACAGCGCTTTATGGGAGCCTACAAGGAGCTTTGGAAACGAGTCGGGACTGACCAATTTCACTGGTGCTACACTGAAGAAAAGGAGGCTAAGGGGGCAGAATCTTACGAAGGTGAAGGGAAAGCCTTATGGGAACTTGAAGTTCCCAATGAGAACATCGAGAAGGATATTCTTGAGGTTGTATGCAGTGTGGCTTGGTGCAGGATATTAGGATACATGTCGCTGCCGCCAAAATTTTGTGAACGACCTCAACTGCGGAGAACCCTCTACAACTATTGGAGAGAAGAAAGCAAGGGACTTTGGGACCGGTTGATTCTGGATAAATCAGTGTTCCTCGATAGGTCACTTCCGTTTTTCGAGACCGTGGAAATTTGCGGCCAGGTTTTGCTTCGCCATCCAGTGCCAGAAAAATGGGTATGCAAGAACCCACAGAGGATCGGTAGGTGGTGGCGGTAAGGCATTACCCCGGCCACGGGTGGCGGGGGTAATCGTCGTGTTTCTCTGGATATGTGCTCTACGGAGTTCTTCGATCATCTGGGCTGAGAGCCTGTGAAAGAATTCCAGTCTGTCTTAGATTCAGGGCTGGAGGTGCTGGACAAATTGCAGGATGGTGGTATAAGAGAGGTCATGAGCACGGAAGATACAATTCAGCCATCGTCGCGGAACGGGAATGAGGCAAGCTTATTTGTGATGCAGTCGCCTTGTGGTTTACGATAGCCCATAACCTGATGTGTGCAGTTGTACTGCGCGCTCAAGTAGCGTTGGCGGCCATTTGGGGCTGAAAACGGGGGGCGAATCGGGCGAATACGGGCCATCGGACCGCAAGGGGAATCCCAAACCGCTCAGCACCCCAGCGGGGCAGTGTACAAAGCGAAGATGGATGGCCTGCTGCGGCCATTCGACTCCGCTCGGAATGACACTTTGTTTTTTCGCCGGGCCCGGAATGACGGTTCGTGTTTTCGCTCCGCTCTAAAGACCCGCTGCAGCGGGCTTGCTCGAAAAGGACGCACAACAGTCACACACTCACAGGGAAGACCTCGGCAAGAGTCTGTATGAGCTGTTGAAGCGCCTGGTCAACAGGCGAAGACAAAGCCCGGCCCAGCTCAGTCTGCGCCGGCTGGATGCCGACAAAATACACATCCACCTCAATATCCCGCCTGATCATATCAACAAACAATCGAGGAGAAAGCGTATGCGTTGATATGGCAGCCGAACCGAGCTGGTCGGGCCTGAACACATTTATCGTCCCCGCGGCGGCCGCAAAGTCAATCGCATCAATGATCAGTAAAGTCTGTGGATTTTTCCTTATGATAGGCTGGATGTAGTTCTCAGGCACGGCGCCCGCATCAATCACCTCCGCACACACTTTGCCCGCAAGCTGTTCGCAGACAAGCGGCCCAACCGCGTCGTCGCCTTTCAATACGTTTCCAATGCCGACTATGACGGTCGCTGAATTGCGAAAAGCGCTTAGCTGCTCGAAGAGTCGTTGCCTCTCGTTCATACATCTGCTGATAGAAAACCAATCATCAATTATCAATAATCAGTTTTACAGCCGAATGTTCAGCTCGCATTTGCACTTGGGGCACAGTATCCGCATAAAATCGCTCGCCTGCACGCCTTTGCCGGCCTGCTCCCGGGACCGAACATCTTCGGACCCTTTAAGCAGCTCGCCGCCCTTGGCCATCAGCAGCGACGGATTCGTATAGGCCAACGGACCGAGCCTTTCATACAGCCAGACCAGATGCTTCTTCGTCCCTATCATCGCCCCGCATTTCTCGCACATCTGAAGCTCGAATTCGTGAGTCTCGAGCGTATCTTCTCTGTTTAGAGTGGCCAGGTCCCACTTGTTCGACAGTTTTATGCCGGTTTCAGTGGTGCAGTTGTCCTGGCAGTTGCCGCAGAAAATGCAGGTGTCGTATCGGTGGCTAATCTTTCTGACCGGCGGATCCGCTTCGAGGTCATCCACCATAGTCAGGCACCCTGCCGCGGGGCACACGTTCACGCACGCCCCGCAGCCAATACACGTATCCAGGTCGAACTCAGGTTTGCCCCTGTATCTTTCCGGCACTTGGCAAGGCGCCGCCGGAAACTTGGTCGTGAACCGACGTCCCGACAGCGTCGAAGATACTGCTATAACGGCTTCCTTCAACTCTCTTAGTTTTGGCCAACGCAATTTAGGACTCCTATACTTCAGCTCCCGCCCGGTTGTATCGAACGCGGCCAGGTCGGTTTTCTCCACAAACTACGGGTTCTTTTTGCCGGCTTCGTCCGCGTATTTGTCAACAACGCTGCCTTCCCACATTTGCACCCCGGCCGCGTAAGCCCCCTTGGCGATAGCGTGGGCAGCCGTAGGGGAAGTTATCAAAATAAACACCGCGCAGATAGCCGCCTTGGCGGCCATCGCACCCCACCCGGCGATAACCGCAACACCCACCAAAAGCAAAATCGTCCCCAGAGTCACGCACTTTGTCGAGGCCTGCAGACGGTTATAGACATCAGGAAACCGAACCAGCCCGATGCAGCCGAATATGTCAAAAAGAATGCCAATTCCTATCAGTATGTATCCAATAATATCACTCATCGAAACTTCTGCCCTCCAAAAACTTCGCCAATGCAATAGTGCCTATGAAGCTAAGCAATGCCCACGCAAGAGCTACGTTGAGATAGAAGTCCTTCCCGGTAACCACCCCGAGCAGGCCGCTGAACCCAACTATCACAATGCCCAATATGTCAATGGCCACCGTCCTGTCCGGCGCCGTCGGACCTCGACCTATTCGGTAAAGGCACAGGAAACAACACACGCACAAACCGATGTAAAACAGCGTTATCACGGGCACCTCTTTCTATTCAAAGATTCTCTTGATGAACCACTCAAACGTCTGTGAGATAGACTTCGTTGCCTGCTCGATGTCATCCGACTTGACATTTATCCAATGAATGTACAGAAAACCGTCGTCCGTCACGTCCACCGTCATAGTCCCAGGCGTCAGGGTGATGGAATTGGCCAGTGCAGTAATCGCAGAGTCCGTCTTCAGATTCGTTTTTATCTTCACAATCCCCGGCTTTATCGGCATCTTAGGATGCAGTGCGCGATAGACAACATCGAAGTTGGCCCTTAGCAGAAAATAGACAAACACAGGCACGTAAGCCAGAAACCAGAACACCCGTACAGGCGAAATAAACACGTGGTGCTCCTTTGGCAGCATCTCGTGAAAGAGGACGGCCACAAGAAGAGACGCTATCAGGCCCGCGACCACCACCTGGATATCGACGCGGCCATCGACGAACGGCCATGCCACTGCGACCCAGACAATAAACGCCAAAATGAAATAGATCAATCGCCTCATAATATCTTGCCTCGTGCTGCTTGCATGTCCATCATCCAACGTGAATAATTCAGGCCGTCTGTCAGCACCTTCACGGCAGGGTCGAGTATGCTTTCTTTCAGAGACGGCACTAACAGCAGCAACCCCATCAAAACACATAAGCAGGCCAGAAATCCCATCGAAACAAGCATCAAACCGCTGCTTTCCCGCGTCTGATGCAGATTCTCCGGCAGGTCGCCAAGAAAGGCGTACCTGTGGACCTTCAGGAATGAAATGAGTGTGACCAGGCTGACGAGGACGGTTACCGCTGCTACCCAGAGCAGACCGGCCTGGACGGCCGCAACCACAAGAATAAGCTTGCTCCAAAACCCATTAAAGGGGGGAACTCCTGCGATGGAAGCTGATGCAATGGCACAGGTTGCGCGGGTCACAGGCATTCTCTGTGCGAGTCCGCCAAGCTGCTTGAGGTTCCTCGTGCCGGTTGCCATTTGTATCGAGCCGCTTGCAAGGAACAACAGCGATTTGAAAACGGCGTGATTGACCAAGTGGAACAAACCGCCCAAGATAGCCAAAGAGGCCCAGGCAACGCTGCCCCCTTGCGCGAGAATCAGAGCGCCGATAGCAATGCCGAGGACAACATAACCCATCTGCGAGATACTGTGATAGGCAAGCAGCCGCTTAAAATCCCACTGCCCCACAGCCAAAAACACGCCAACAACCATGCTCAAAATCCCAAGCGCGATCAATATCCAGGCCACCGCAACCGAGACCCCATAAACGTTGAACACTATGCGGACAAGAGCATAGACGCCGAGGGATTTTATCAGGACGCCGGAGAGCATTGCCGAAATCGGGGCGGGGGCCGACGGGTGCGCATCCGGCAGCCACGCGTGGAACGGCACAAGTGCGGCCTTCAGGCCAAAGCCGGCGATAATGAGTGCCAAGGCAAACGCAAGACCGGCATTCATGCCTGAACGCTGGATAGCTTCCGAAACACAGGCCATGTTCAGAGAAGCCGTATTCCCGTAGATAAGTGCAATCCCGAACAGTATGAATGAAGAAGCAACGCTGCCCAGCACCATATATTTGAATGATGCTTCCAGCTCTTCTTCCTCACAGCCAAAGCCGACCAACGCATAAGATGCAAGTGAAGCAATCTCAAGGAACACAAACACGTTGAAGATGTCGCCCGATATCACCAGCCCGTTCATGCCTGCAACCATAAGCATAAACAAGCTCAGGTACTTCGACTTGGCGGTGTATTGTTCCATATATTTTGCGCTGAAAAGCATCGCAGCGGTGCTGACAATGCCGATAGCCAAGAGCAAAAGAGAGCTTAAACCGTCAAGCACAAGCACAATTCCGACCCGGAAGGACCAATTACCCACCTCGTAAATGCCCGATTTGCCAATCGAGGCAACGGCCAGCACGAGCAGCGCCATAGTGGCCAGATTGGCCAAAACCGTGGCGGCGCCTTTGCCTTTTCTGCCCAGGACAGGCAGGACAAATGCTGTTACCAGTGGGATCACAACAAAGGCAGGCAGGGCCTTGATCATCCTTTTAGCCTCCTGATTTCTGTAATATCGAAGGTGCCGTATTTCCCGTAGATTCTAATACACACCGCAATAATCAGCGCCAGTGAGCCCAGGCTGATAACGATCGACGTAAGCACCAGTGCCTGCGGCAGGGGGTCAACCGCCGCATTGATGAAACTGGCAGCAACCTTGTCTGTCCCCGCTTCCAGGTAAGTCCTGTCGATAATCGGCGCCGCGCCGCCTGCGCGATAGCCAAGCATAATCAGGAAGAGGTTGACCGCATATTCCATAATTGCCAGGCCGATCACAATCTTGACCATGTTCTTTTTCACAACCGCACAGTACAGCCCGATCATAAACAGCAAAAAGCATAACGCATAAAGCATCGTTTTCTCGCTCCTATCGTTTAGCTACTCAAACCTGCAATCCGTGCCTTTACAACTTACCGAAAGCATCAAAATCACCAGAAATAATGATGCGCCAACCTTCAACCCGATAGCGATATTGCATAGCGGTATGATGCCGGCGCTTACAAGATGCAGCGCATGCCCGGGAAGATACTTTTGAAAAAGGAAATTGACGAAAAACGACCCGCCAAACACCACTCCCAAAATCGCTATCAAAGCAAACATAAACGCCCCCAGGCAATCAAGCTTTGAGGCAAGAGGCAAAGGCAAATTCTCTTCCGCAAACTCTCTGCCAAATGCCAGCATAAGCAACACGTATGAAGAAGCCAGAATCACACCGCCGGCAAAACCGCCCCCCGGCGTGAGATGCCCGAACAGGACAATATTGATCCCGAACAAGAAAATCAGCACCTTCACCCAGCTGGCGACCGTCTTTACTATTACCGTCATCCCTTTCATCTGTCTGGTTCCTCTATCAGTTTTCTGCTTTTCCTTCGTAGTATAACCATTGCCCCCAGAATCGAGGTAAAGAGGACCGTTGCCTCACCGAGCGTATCATAGCCGCGATAATCCAGAATCACCGCCGCAACGATATTTGCCGCTCCGGTTTCCGCCAGCCCTTTCTGCACGTACCTCTGGGAAGGCGAGCCGTCTATCTTTGCAAAGATGGGCGTCCCAAAATCAGGCAGGGTCTCAAGAACCTTGATACCTGCCAGAAGAATTACAAAGATAATAACCACTGAGACAACCGTCCCGAAGAACTCCCGGTCACCGGTGATAAAGGTCAGGTCTCGCGAAATTGTGGCGCGAATCATAATAATCAGGCCTAAGACCTCCACCACGATCTGGGTAATAGCTATGTCCGGCGCCAGCAGAAGCAGAAACATCAGTGAACCGCCGGCGCCGATGGCGCCAACGCATATTATCGAGCCCAGCAGGTCTTTGGTCTCTACCGCAATAATCGCCGCGATGACCATAAACACCATCAAAATATAAAATATAGTCATAGTCGCCCTCACCAGATTTTGCAAACTGCAAACAGGACTATCAACAAACCAAGAGTCACCCAGGTCAGATATACCGGCAGAACCCCGCAATGCAGCCATTTGAGAAAGCTTGTCACGGCCAACCCGACCTTCCCGCTCTGGTCATACGGATCAAAGTACCCCTTCTCCTGCCCGGAATAAAGCTGCCGCAGCCCTCCCATAGAAGAAACCGTCTTATAGAAATGCGTCCCCGGAATTATCATATCGTCATTTGCCTGCTTTTCGCCGCACGTCCACGTTGGAACAATTCTGACCTTCCTGGCGAACAGCCCGCCGATAAGCACTATCAGCACACCAACGCCGATACCGACTAACATCAGGATTGTGGCCAGCCCCGGACCCCACGTGCTCAGAATCTCCGCGTCGGCTGCAATTCCCAAAGCCGGATAAATGAATGTCTTCAACGGCACGTAATAGAATATCCCAAAAAACACACACAGAAACGCAAGCACGAGCATCGGAACAAACATCAGCGGCGAGACTTCCTTCACGCCCTTCAGTTTGTCCGGCGAGCGAGACAGGAATATCGAGTGTATGATCTTGACAAACGATGCGAGAGTCAGTGCGCTTCCGAACATAGCGGCAACCAGCCAGATAGGCCACAATTTCGCCGCTCCGCCGGCTTCCGGCCCGGTCCCGGCCTCTATCAAGCCCTGATACACCATCCACTTGGAGACGAACCCATTCAGGGGCGGTATCCCGGAAATGCTCAAGGCGGCAATGAGCGCAGCCGTGAAGGTCAACGGCATCTTTTCGCCCAGCCCGCCCAGCTCCTCAAGCTCGGCCGTGCCCGTCTGTTGCTCAACCGCCCCGCCGCACAGGAACAGGCAGCATTTATATATCGCGTTGTTGAGCATGTGGAAGATTCCCCCGGCTATGCCAACCGGCGTCATTGTCGCAATACCGAGTATCATGTACCCGACCTGGCTCACTGCGTGGAAGGCCAGCAGCCGTTTGACATTGTGCTGAACCATCGCAATCATCACGGCAATTACAATTGTCCCTGTCCCGATAACGGCCAGCAGAATGCTCAAACCCGTCGATTTGAGAATAAAAAGCTCTCTGACAATCAACACCAGCAGGTAAATCCCCAAAAGCTTATCAATCGCCGCCGGCAAAAGCGCCATGACTGAGCTTGGGGCGTACTCCCCGCTCGTGGGCAGCCAGGTATGCAAAGGCATCGAACCTGCCTTCGTGATCGCCGCCGTCAATAGCAGCAGAAATGCGATGATTGCAAGCGTGCCGCTCGTCGCCAGGCTGATCTGCGAGATGACAAGTGTGCCCGACAGCTTCCATACCATCAGCACGCCGAGTAGAAAAGCCGCATCCGACGCGCCTATCATTGCGAAACTCTTCGTCGCGGCAAAATTGGAATTCTTTCCGCCGGTAGTGATCAGAAGATACAGCGAAACGGTCACAATCTCCCAGAATATCAGCAAAAACAGCAGGTTGTCCGACAGAAGTATCCCCGCTGAGCCGCCTATCGTCAGCAGAATCGCGCCGTAATACTCGTTGAGGCGTTCCGACCCCGCCATTGATTTGAGCGAATACACTGTTATCAAAAGGCCGAAGCCCATTGCGAACATCAATATGAATGAACCGAGCCTTGTTGCGTTGAGCAGCAGGTCCAGCCTCAGATCGCCTATCTGGACAAGAGGCCGTGCGTAACTCGAACCGCCCCCGGTAAATATCACGACCGCCAGCACAAGCGCAACAGCCGAAATCGCCAAAGTCACTATGCCGGAGAATGACTTTGCCCTCTTCGGCAGGAAAAGCAGCACAAAGCCCGCAATCAGCGGCAATAAGACAGAGATGCCAAGAACATTCGTTTCCAATTTATAAATCCTCCAGCTTGAGCTCAGGCGCGCCGAGTTCCTTCTTTATCCTCGCCGTTTTCTCTCGGCTCAATTGCAGCAGCGATTCGTAATCGTGGATGATGTTGCTGTGCCCGTCAACAACGGCCAGCCGCTCCGTGCAGCTATAGCACGGATCCACTGCCGCCAGTGTAAGTGTAACATCGGCGATATGCTGCCCGATACACGAGGCCTTGAATGAAGGCACATTCACATAGCTCGGCGCCCTGATCTTATGGCGAATCGGCCTGTTGCCCCCGTCGCTTCGAACGTAGTGGAAGGTCTCGCCCCTCGGCGCCTCGGCGTGTCCGCACCCCTCGCCGGGCGGAATCTCCTTGACCTCCACGGCAACAGGGCCATCCGGAAGCCTCCTGAGAGCCTGCCGGACCATCTTGATCGATTCAAATGTCTCAAGCAGCCGGACAACTGCCTTGGCAAAGACATCGCCTTGCGTCTGGGTAATCACTTTCCAATCCAGGTCGCCGTATGCGGCATACGGGTCATCACGCCTCACGTCAATGCCAATACCGCTGCCCCGCGCCGTTGGGCCAACCACCGCATACGCAACGGCGTCCGCCTTGCTCAAGACACCTACGCCTTTGAGCCGAGCGTGCAGAACGGGGTCATCAAGCACCGCCTTGGTCAGCATTTCCGTCTTCCTCTCGATTTCATCGAGCTCTTTCAATATCTTAGGAATAATCTCGTTCGGTACATCTTCCCTGCACCCGCCGACCCTCACGTTTCCGTAGTTGTTTCTGTTCCCCGTTATCGCTTCAAGCAGGTCAAGCACCGGTTCGCGGTACTTCCACGCCCACATAAAGACCGTATCGTAGCCGATAAAATGCCCGGCCAGCCCCACCCATAACAAATGGCTGTGGATACGCTCCAGCTCATTGATAATCACCCGAACGTACCTGGCCCGCTCTGGCAGCTTCACCCCCGCAATCTCCTCAACAGCCTGAATGTACGCCAGCGGATGTGAGGCCGAGCAAATCCCACAGACCCGGCTGACCAGGAAAGGAACCTGGTCAAATTGCAGTGTCTCACTGAGTTTCTCTATGCCGCGATGGTTGTATGATATCCTCACGTCGATATCGGTCACTATCTCACCATCGACGGTCAGTTGGAAAAACTCCATCTCTTCCTGCAGAGGGTGAAAGGGGCCGACGGCAAGAACAGGTTTTCTCAGTGTCTTTTTCATTTCTTCACTTCTTTCCTCAACGGATATACACCCTCCGGCCAGTCGTCGCACAGAATCAGCCGTCTCATATTGGGATGATTCCTAAAATCGATCCCCAGTATATCGTGTATCTCTCTTTCTATCCACTCGGCAGCCGGCAGCATCGGCGTAATAGACTCTATCTCCGGATGCTCGCGGTCGCGGATAAAGGCTTTAATAGTGACAAAGCAGCCGGTCTCGTCATTCGCGTAATGATAAAGGATCTCAAAGCAATCCTCGGAATCAATCCCGGTTACGATAACAAATCTCAGACCCAGACCTTCAAACAGGAACTTGTTGACGGCGTAGCTGTTCTCGCGCTCGCACAGCAGGAATATTCTCCTGTTCGGCTTCTGCTCAATACCTATGAGCTTATCCCTTATTTCCGCCAGCCTGTTGTCTAACTCTTGCTGCTTCATATTCTCATCCTGTTATATCGCCGCCAGCGCCTTCACCACCCCGGATATCATAGCCTCCGGCTTCGGCGGACAACCCGGGACGTATGCAATTATTGCGTTGGGATCCACTTCTTTGATTATCTCATCGACCGGCCCGGCAACGTGGTACGCCCCCTCAAAGATGCCTGTGCCGCCCGCACAGGCGCCCATACAGAACACCACGCAAGGCTTGGCAGTCTGGCGATAGACCTCCTGCAGCCGCTTCGCCGCCTGCCGCGTGCCCACGCCCGTCACCAGCAAGGCGTCCGCGTGTCTCGGAGAGCCGACCAGCCTGATGCCAAACCTCTCCACATCAAACTTAGGCGTCAGCAGATTCACAATCTCAATGTCGCAATTGTTGCACGCGCCGGTATTGACGTGAAACACCCAAACCGACTTCTTCAATGCCTTCATTTGCCAGCTCATAGACTCACCTTACAGCCAGTGGATGTCATAGCAGTCGCCTATCATTGCAAGCACCACGGCCGCGACCAGTGCGATGCCGCAATAAACCCAGAAGAACCTCATCGCCTGGTCGATCCGCAAGCGCGGGTTCGTGTTCTTTATCAGAATCAACAGCACCAGCACCAGGACATACTTGCCAGCTCCCGCCGCCACGGCCCCGACCGTGCCTACCCCAAAACCGCCGAGGAAAACCATAACCAAAAACAACGGCAGCGCCACTAACATCGTTGTCTGCATAACCTTCCAAACCGCAAGCAGCGCACCCGAATACTCCATAAGCACCCCGCTTGCGACTTCCGTCTCGGACTCTGCTATATCAAACGGAACAAATCCCAGCTTCGCCTGAACGCACAACAGCGACACCAGAAATGCCAGCATCCCCGATATGCTCCACACCGGCGCATTCTGCGCAATCGTCGCCAGACTGAGCTGCCCCCCAGTCTTTATTATCACCACGATAAACGCCAGCACCAACGGCAACTCGTATGCCATAATGAGCTTCATTTCCCTTCCTGTGCCGATGGCCGCATGAGGGCTCGCGCTGGCGCTGCTGCCTAAAATCAGCGCCAGGGAAGGCAGCACCATCAGATAAATCGCCACGATAATATCGCCGACAAACGCCGTCTGAGCTACGGTAATCCGCCATAGCATCATCGACAGCACAAGCACCCCCGCCAGGCCGACAAGCGGCGCGGCCATAAAGACCGCCCTTTGAGCGTCCCGCGGCACGAGTATCTCCTTGCCCATCAGTTTCATAACGTCATAGAGCGGCTGACAAAGCGGCGGGCCGACACGCCACTGCACCAAAGCGCTGACCTTACGCACTATCCACGAGGCGACAAAGCCCATGATAATGGTGCCGGGTATCACTACTATCCAGAAAATTACGTTTGATAAGGCACTCATCTCTTTGCCTTCTCCTTTTCCCTCAAAAACGGCTCCCACGTGCTCCCGCCGGAGACTCGAACAACGATATCCTCAAAGACCTCTGTCAAATCTCCCTGTACCGCAACTTCCTTATAGTCTATGCTCCCGTCCCCACACGTATTGACGCACAGCGGTTTTTCACCCTGCCCGAGCCTGCCCCTGCATACATCGCAAACACTGCTCGGAAAAGGTATCAGGTCCGTGTATATCGTCCCGAAGGGGCATGCTATCGCACAACTCCCGCAGCCGGTGCACAGCATATTCGCACGCTTCAGGATGCCGGCGTCATTAGTCCGGCTCGGCACTTTCTCAAGAGCTCCCTGCGGACAGGCCGTAACGCAGGGCGCCAACGCGCAGCGGCGACAGACCAACGCAAAACGCACCATCTCCAGCAGCGCATCAAATCCTTTGTTCCCGGGGTGATGCTTGTACGAGCACCGCACGCCGGACTCGCCCTGAGTCTTGCTCTTCGCCAGGTCAATTATCAGCTTCGCACCCATAGTCTCACGTCATTTTTGATATTTGCATTTTGATATTTGATGTTTTGTTAGTCCCAGATGTTCGGATATTTCTTTATCTGATCATACGTGAAGACCGGCCCGTCCTTGCAAACGTAATACTTGCCGAGCATACAGTGGCCGCACTTGCCCACCCCGCAGCTCATGTTCTTTTCCATCGAAAGATATATCTGCTCGCCGCCGAACCCGAACTCCAGCAGTTTCAACGTCGCAAACTTCATCATAATCGGCGGCCCGCAGACCACCGCCACAGCATTGTCAAGATGCACGTCGCCGCGATTCAGTATTGTGGTTACAACGCCGACGTTCCCGTCCCAATCTCCGTCCGCCTTATCGACAGTGAGCTTCATATCCACCCCGTCAATCTTCTGCCAGGGGCCGAAAAGCGCCTTCTTGTAGATAAAATCTTCAGGCGCCCTCGCTCCGAATCGGCAGACCACCGACTTGAAATCCTTGATCCTGTCAACCAGCGTCAAAAACAAAGACCTGATCGGCGCCAGGCCCACGCCGCCCCCGACGATATACACCTCTTTGCCCACATAATCATCAACCGGATACCCCTCGCCGTAAGGCCCCCGAATACCAACCTGCTGCCCCTTCTTGCAGTCATGCAGCAAGCCCGTAACGCGCCCGGCCTTCATAATCGTTATCTCCATCTTCTCCGTAATGGCCGGCGACGAAGAAGGAGTGAACGGCGCTTCCCCCTCGCCCGGCAGCGTCAACTCGACAAACTGCCCCGTCGCGAATCTGAATTCCTTCTCCGGGACCACTACAAAGCTCTTGATCGTCGGCGATTCGTCGATAATCTCAACAATTTCACCGTTTATAGGTTGGTAGAGATTTGCCGTCATTTTCCAACTTTCACTTTCTTCTTGTCTCTGAGCTCCTCATACAGTCTCTTCAGCACGACCCGGATATCGACTTTCCCCGACTCCGCATCAACGCACCTCCCGCAGCCGACGCACATATTGATGCCGTACCTGTCGAGGAAATACGACAATTTGTGCATCAGCCGGTGCCTCAGTCTGTCCCCGAGCACCTTGCGAGGATTGTGCCCGCCCGCCACCCCGGCGTATGCCATCCGCATGCAGCTATCCCACATCTTCATCTTCCCGAAGTAGTCCTTCTGCTTGGTGTCATAGAGATAGAAGCAGTGGCAGGTCGGACAGACGCGAGTGCACGCCTGACATTCCACGCACGTCGTCGCCTCATCGTCATAAACGCCCGAATCGTGAGTGTTGTCCATAATCTCTCGAATCGGTCTGTCAAACTTCAGCTCCGCATTCTGCTCTTCAAGCTGCTGCTGTGTCTCGGCCCTGATTTTGTCGCGTTGAGCCATCGCACCGTCGGAAACTTTGCTGAAAAGACCCGAATGTCTCTTGACGAAGTCCTCGCCTTTTTGCGACCCGACTTCGATAATGAAACCATCCTTAACTTGCGAGACGTTCAAATCAAAGCCGCTCCGAGCAAAAGGCCCCCCGTCCATTATGTTGCAGAAGCAGCTCGCGCCCGGCTTGAAACAATCCGACGAAACAATGAACATCTTCTCCCGACGCGAAACATAGAACGGATCTTCAAACTGATCTTCCCTAAAAACCTTGTCTAAGACCTCAATTGACCGCAAATCGCAGTCCTTCAGCCCTAAGACCGCAAACGGCTTCACTTCGCTCGGCTCAAGAGCCTCAGGGTACACCGCTGCAAGCTCCCGCAGAGGAAACAGGAACTCTTTGACCGGTGTGCAGGCGCGTATGTTATTCAATTCCGCCTCGTCTTCGCCGGATGGATCGTATCTGCTGAATACGTAGTGCGCCCCGGTCTTTTTCGGAACATAAACATCCGTCTGCCCGGCCAGAGCATCCAGAAATGGCTTCAATTCACTTACAAAGACTTTTTCCATTTCTATTACCCGAATCTGCCCTTATCCAAGAGCCATCACTAATTCATAGTCCTGCGAAAACAAATCCTGTGTGGCGCCGCCTCGTTTTCCCACTACATTCAACAATGCGCACCTGCCGTCCGATAATTCAAGCCCCCGCCTGCCTCGGCATATAGTAAGGTAGGCGGGCGAAATCCATCGCTATATCAATAGTTATCACCTTAAGCTTCTTGGGCACTGTTATGTAGCACGGCGAGAAATTCAAGATGCCTCTCACCC
>CAYGZM010000096.1:0-14398 GCA_964354365.1 uncultured Pirellulales bacterium | reverse complement strand
GCTGGTCCTCAGGTGGCTTGAAGAAAACGAGTGGCCTTAATCGGCGTTGAGTAGAAGCTAATGTGGCTCGTCCCTTCTTTTTACGGGGACGACCACACAGAGATTCGCATCTGTCCGGGGCCTGTGCCAATAGGCACAGGCCCCGGTTGTTTTTGCAGCGCTTTGTCAACGGGCATTCGGCGCAACTGCGAATTTGGAATAAGACGATCTGGAATTTGAGGATGCGGCCGGCGCGTCGCAACAGAAGACGTAACGAATCACCGCTCAAAGAGCAGCTCGCAGAGCCTGCCGGATTGTGAGAAGTCGGGAATAATTAAATGTGCGCCGGCCTTGATCAGGCGCGTGCGTTTCTCCACATTCAAACCGTGCCTGCGTATTTCGTCGCTCGCGATGCCGACGGCGATCCCGTCTCGCTTACGACATTCACGCATCTCAACAGGACCGTCCCCGAAGACAACCAGCTCCGGCCCCTGGAGGCTGTTTTCGGTCATAATCCTGTCGATAACCATCTTCTTGGAACACCTGGCAACATCCCCTACGGCGCCGTAGATGCCGCCGTCAAAAAGCCCCGCATAGCCAAGCGCTTCGGATTCAGCCACTACATCCTCGTAGTCCGTCCCGCTGGCCAGATAGAGCGTCAGACCCTTCTGTCGCAGGACCCGCAGAAATTCAACAGCGCCCTTGACCGTATAGTCGCTGACGTCAAGCTCGCCGCGTTCGAGCTTCTCGATCCGCCGGCCCACCAGCTCAATCAGAGTCTTGTTGTAAATCTCTTTGTAGCCAAACTTGTTGAGAATCTTCTCGGGCGCAACGATGTCGAATTCTTTGACCATCTCGACCAGGGCTTCCATCTGCACAATCGTCTGAATACCGGTTGATTTATCGATGTAGTCGAGAACGCGGTTTCGCACCTTGTGATAGAGTGTCTCGTCCGCGGTCTTGTATTCATCGCCGAGGATGGCCCTGATCATCACGGGGGCCATAATCTGTTCCCACCCCTGCCTCAGCGTGCTTATCGTCCCGTCATTGTCAAAGACGGCGTGTCTTATCCGGCCTGTCGGTATCGTTTCATAACAGTATTCCATCTCGGCGCCGGCAAAATAACGGGCCCCGCGCCGATCCTCCGCCAATTCCGGCAGGTAGATATAGTCGGCGTCTTTGCCAACCTCAAGAATCTCCCGACCTGAGGCAGTGCCTGTCTGAAACAGCTTCTGGACCGTAACGGCGGCGGCAAAATTGGCGAACTCAGCCGCCTCGGCAGGTGACGAACCGGCGCCGAGACACAGGGCCAACGCGCTTGTCACCGTATCGCCCGCTCCAACCGTATCGAGCTTCTTGAGCAGTTGAATGCCCGGAACCTCGTGCACACCCTCCGCATCCGCCGTAATGATGCCTCGCGGACCACGGGTTAGAAATACCGGCTTGTTGAACTGGCGATAGAGCTTCCGCGCATATTCCATAACATCGGACAATTGCAGCACATCGTCCGGCGCGACATCCACGCCATTCAGTCTCGCCGCCTCCAGATCATTTGTCTTGCGGTAGATGTTCTTGAACTTATCGCCGTAATGGCGCGAATCGAGCAGAACGACTTTGTTGGAAACCTGCCCAAAGAGTTGATTGGCCTGCTCTATGAACGAGTCGTTCGCAATGCTGCCTGGGACCTGCTGATTTACGATGAGGGCGTCCGCGGTCTGCAGTGCGTCGCGGATTCCGTCGAGCAGAGCTCGGTCGGTCGCCTCGCTCCGCTTGTTGAAGAAGCCAAAGTCTATTCGCGGCTGCTCGTTGCCTTCGAGATAGGGCTTGCCGAACGTTACGGTATCGAAATTCGCTTTTTGGACAACCAGGTAATTGGTGTCAACCCCCAGATTGTGAAGCTGGCGCCTCAGCTCCCTTCCGAAAATGTCATCCCCGATCACCCCAATAACCTGTATGGCCGCCGGCGCCAGAGCGGCAAGATTGGCAACTACGTTCGACGCGCCGCCGAGCGAATAGTAATGCCTGCCTACCGCCCGCGCCTGCAGATGCGTCTCCGCCGACACTTCCGAGCCGCGAGGATCGAGCAGCCAGTACGCATCGAGGCAGAAGTCGCCATAGACCGCCACCTTCACGTTCTTAATTCGAGCCAAAATCTCCTCGATGCGTTCCACCTTCATATCACTGCACCTTCCGGTTAGACTCTTTCGACAATCATCCTGTAGAGCAACGGAAATGTCTGTTTCTGGTTCCCCTGCACATAAAAAGCCCTGCCGGCAAAGGCCTCCGGAATCCGCGTCACAATGCTCTTTTGGTCGCGGAAATAGTAGCCCGCAGACGACTCATCGCTCATCGCAGCCGGCCTATACTCGCGAATATCAAAGTCCGCCGTGATTATGCCCTTCGGAGCATTGCCGCTATTGGCGGCCATCGAGACGGCCTTCAGCAGGACCTCCGGTCCAGCGACGGCACTGCCGATGTTCAATATCACCCCCCCGCCGCCCAGCCCGGCTATTTGGTTTGTGTAAATGAGGAAATCCCTGCCGGAGCAGCCCCCTTTGGCCCGCCCGTCAAAGGACGGATGCTGGTCGGTCACATCCGTACCTATCCCGGCGTGAACCGTGAATGGAATATCGTTTTTGTAGCACACCGCAAGGACACTCACTTGCGAATGCTCAAAAGCACGCGGCCAGTCATCTGCCGCCACCCGGGCAAAAACCATTTCGCGAAAGCCCTCGTCACAGATCATTTTGCCGAGTGACTCGCCGAAGCCGAGATTCTGCTCGTCGCCAAGCGATACCGCCGCGTTGATATAGGCAAATTCACGAGCCATCCCAAACCTGCCCTTGCCGAGGGCGTTCGGGACGTTCTCGCTCGTCTGCCCAATCAGCGCCAGCTCAAAATCGTGGATGGCCGTAGCCGCATTGCCGGCAACAAGCGTGACGAGCCGGCGGTTCACAAGCTCGATGAGCAAGGGTCCCAGGCCGTTCTTTATCAAATGGGCGCCGGTGAACAACACGACAGGCTTGCCCGCCTCCCGCGCAGAAAGGATAGCCTCTGCAATAGTCTCAATGTCACCGCGCGTCTTCCTGGGCAAACTGATAGCAAGCTTCTCTACGTCCGCGGGCCGGACAAGGTCGGCAAGTGTAACCTTGTTGGCTCGCCCTCTCAACGGATACGTAGTGATCCTGTTGGGATCGAAGATGTTGTACTTGCCCTTGTAGTCCATCGGCGATACTCTTATTGAGTCTTTTCGAGCAGCCTTTCGAGCCGTTTGATGCACTGCACCATACAGCGAACGGTATGGTAGTTCACCTTCCATGAATGGCTCATGTGCGTCCAGATAGGCTTTCCCTCTCTGGTCATCAGCGGCCACCACTCGCCAATCGGGTGGTTTATCATCTTGTCGAAGACAAAACGGTGCACGTTTTGGTAAGCCGGCCAGTATTTCTGCGGCCCGAACCTAAGGCACGCCTCCAGCATCCCTATCATCACCTCCGCCTGCTGCCAGAATTCTTTTTCCATATCATAGACGCCGCCGGCGTGCGGTCCCTCGGTATAGACGCCGCCGTACTCCGGGTCGATGCCGTTTTTCATTCCGTGGTCGGTCGCCTTCTTGATGATGGTTTTGTACTCGTCCCAGCCCCAGCCCATAATATCCGTCGCGTGGGCCAGGAGCCACGCAAACTCCACATTGTGGCCCGCAGAGGTGTTATCCTCGGCATTCGCCTTCTGCCCGCCCTCGGCAAAACGGTCCCAGCCCCAGACAATGTCGAACTTTATCTGCGGCGCAACCTTCCAATCGGGCATGAACTGCGGTATGCCCGTCGCATACTTCGGGTGCAGGATTCTCTTTCTTAGCAGATCAATATCCTCGATAAGTGTCCGGCGGTGGATGCTGCGGCCTGTGCACTCATAAAGAGCGGTAAAGGCCTCCATCAGGTGCATGTGGGCGTCGAGCGTCTTTCGGTCGCCGCCTGCGCTGCCCGGCCCGCACAAATCCCAGTTCCGCTCAAACATCTCGAAGTACCCGCCGTACATCGTGTCGGCGCAGTGCTTCTTGGTAAGGTCGAATACCTTCTCGGCGTATTCCCGCCCCCGCTTATCGCCCGTTGCCATCGTGTACTCGCTCAGCGAATAAATCGCAAAGCTCAGCCCGTAGAGAATCTTCTTGTCGATGGTAACGTCGCCCTTACGGTTGCACATCCAGTAGAATCCGCCGTGTTCTTTGTCCCACATCTTGTTAATGAGAAAATCGACGCCATGTCGGGCGTATTCGGCGCACTTGCCGCCGCCGTAACCTGCTCGATGGGCCGCAGACATCGTATAGACAGTTCGGGTCTGCGAGATAAGAGACTTCTCATCTGTGCCGGCATCGTTGCCGTCCTTGTCAAAGTGAGTAATAAACCCGCCGCACTTGTCGTCTTTGCACCGATCCAGCCAGAACGGCAGCAACTCCTTTGTCAAATGGCGCCTGCACTCCTCCAGACAACCCGACACCTGTTTTGCATCAATAGCCATTTTCCAATCCTTTCAAACGATATTAGCCGGTTAGTCGATGGCAGTTGGCCGATAACCGTCAAGCCAACATTCGCAATGCCCGCCCATAATAACAAAAACGCCCGTCATCTTCAACGGGCACGACAGATAAATGCCTGGAGCCACACAAGCCCTTGCCGTCAACAGCCAGGACCGCTTTGTAAGTCTCGCTTTACTTTCAATATCTTCTTTTTCAAATCGCCAAGGTCTTCGTACACCTTGAGGTCTCTTTTCATAGGATTATCTCCTGCCCGGTGAGAATGCTCTCCCGAAGCAGCGGCTTAATAGTGCTGTACTCGACCAAATCGACCTTCCTGTTCAGCGCGTCCTCGAGCTCGAGCTTAAGTCCCACAAAGTCAAGCAAACTGATATCCCTCCCAATCTCGACCAACATATCGATATCGCTGTCAGAGGTCATTTCACCTCGGACACACGAGCCAAAAAGCCCCACCCTTCTTACCCCATACCCCTGTAAAATCGGAAGAGCTTTTCGCTTTATTTCTTCTATGTGCATCTCCACATTTCACCTCATCTGCCATACCCCGGTAGGAATCCCACGAGGCGCTGGCAGGTATCGGCTTCGTTGAGGTTCTCTTCTTGCGCCTTAAGAAGATGAGGCACGAACTTACGAAGTCTCCTACGAATGTCAACTGGCATGGTAATTCCTCCCAATCAGCGTTCTCTTTGACTTTTCTGACAATTTGCACCCCTGAGTCTCACGAACCGACCCGTCCGCTATAGAAACGCGTGCGCCCCGATTAGGCGTTTTTAAGCTGGTGCGAGACAGGATGAAGCAGCGCGTTCTGACTCAATTTACGGCTCTCTGCCTTCCCACATCAACTTTTTGCCTGGTCGAGGATTAGGTCCTTGGCCTTCTGGCTCGGCAGATTAAGTGCGCCGTAAGCGGCGGCCGCGGCACTGCGAAGATTGGGGTCGGTCTCGTCCGAACTGATAAGCGCGTAAATGCCGTCAACCATCTGGTCAACCAGCATATTGGCATTCAATTTGGCCGAAGTGGCGAGCGACTCAAAGGCGGCTATGCGCACCTCAAGGCTGTTCGTGCCGTTCAGAGCCATTGCCGCAATCGCCCTTTGGGCGTCCGGGCTGCCAAGATACGCCAAGACCTGGCCGGCCAGGGTCTGTATCTCGGTGCGCTTGTCGTTCGTCGCGCTCATAAGAAACGGCTGCGCAAGCGACAAGTCAATCACCTTATTGCGGGTCTCGGCCAGTTTTAGCATCACGCTCGCCGCACGCACCGCGTAGGTATTCGCCACCTGCTCGCTCCAAAGGTCCGCTTCCTTGTCAGCGGCCTGCGGACTCTGACCCAGCGCCTCGGCCAGATTTGCAACGACCAACTTGCTTTCGAGGAAGCTCTCTCTGGGGCCTGCGGATGCTATCGCTATCGCCGCGCTGTATCTGACCGCCCTGTTGTTGAAACTCAGGGCATCCACTAACGGCTGAGACCCGCCGACCTGATAGAGCAGCGACTTCTCACCCGCAGTCGTGGCAAGCGCCTCGACCACCCCGAGCGCCACGTAGGCATTCTTGTCCTTGACGGCACGCGCGAGGGCCTGGTGCAGGTATTGAACGCCCGCAGTAGTCGCATAGACCAGCGCGTCGGCGTGGGCTTGGCCGAAGTATTCCGGCATCTTGACGCCGGCGGACTCAGCCTTGAAAAACGCCGCCACCCAAAGCCCGATAGCCTCCCCGAATCCCGCATCGGCCCGCAGCGCCCACTCGCAGCACTGCATCGACATAAGCTCATGGAAATAGCCCCTGTCAACCTCCACGCGCTCCAGCTGCTCGCCGTTCGGATCCCAGAACCACAAATTCCCGAAATCGGCGTCCTCCTGCGGCGCGAGCGACTGGGCATGGTAGTAGTAGCTCTCGCCAAGCTTGTAAAACAACTGCGCAGCAGGGACTTTCACCGCGGCAGGGTCAATTTGAGCAAGGCTGCTTGCTGCCATCGCTCGCAGCTCAGGCGCTTTGTCGGTCTCGGCGATGTATTTCAGATAGGCCTGCGACTGCGGATACCCGATTTTACCTAATGCTAATATTATCTCGCCCTTAATCGCTACATTCGTCGTCTGCAGCGCGGCCACAAGTGGACGTATCGCGTCTTTGCCCATATACGGCAGCGCCCGCACAATATCCGCATATTCATCTTTGCGCGTATCGTCGGCCATCGCATCCAACATAAACGGTATCGCATATTCGCCGGCGGCCTGTAGCCTCTTTACCGCTGTCACCCACGCCCGGTCGCCGTTCTTGAGCCTTCTGACCTCCTCAGCGATAATCGGCGCATCGACCCGCCGTGTGAATCTGCCCTTCTCTATTATGTTGAGGACCTTGCCGATTAGGTCCGCTAATTCGGCGTCGCGCTTGGCTTCATACACCAGCAGCAGTATTTGATAATCCTGCGGATTCGCCTTGGTCAACGCAAGCAATTCGACGGGGTCGGGGTTGCCCTGGAGAATGGCCTGCGCATACCCCTTGGCCAATTCGGCGTGGCCGATTGTCACGTAATGCACAAAGTCATTCCAGTTGTCCTCAAGACTCTGAGCAAAACCGCTGCTGACCAAAAAAAGTGCCGCTGCTAAAATCGCTCTGAAGCTTCTTTGCTTGAACATCGACATATCTCCAAAAGACCCCTTTTGCCCTGCCCAAAAACCAGCCTCGGCCGCCCTTACCCTCAATTACAGCCCTGATAAAGCCATTCCTGCTATCCGGCTCAAGGGCAAAGGACGCAACCCATTATAGTTATTTCGTCCTCATAACACTAATATTATTAGCAAATACCCCCCCTGTCAACAAAAAACCGCCTTCCGAACCCCCCACCCCCCGCACAAAAACACCTGTCCCGATGTCGGCGACCTCAATTTCCGCCATGGTTCAAGTAAGTCAAATTCCGGGTAACATTATTTGTGGTTTCACAGGGTGTGGCAGCCTCAAATCCGAAGGATTTGGGGATGGTTGCACCGCTTTCGGAGTGTTGCCATCCCCAAGCCTTCGGCAGGCTCAGGCGGGGCGCTGCGCTTGAGGCTGCCACCCAGAATTGAACCGTGCTCAATTTCCGCCTATCTTCCGCCCGATGATGTCGTCGCGCAGAAGGCGCTCGACCACGCGGATTCGTTCATATTCGGCGATTTATCCCGCGTTTTGACCCTGTAGCAATACCGCGTCGATGAGGTAAGGCCGGTATCGGTCCAATTGTTGGAAGCCTGCCAGCCGCTGACGCGCCACCCGACTGTCACATTCTCGAAGTAGTATTCCACGCCGCTCTCGTCGCTTGCCACAGTTGCGGCCATAGAGACCGTACTCGATGTTGAATAGGGCTCCACGTCCCAGGTCGCCGGGTTCGGCGTCGGAGGCGCCAAGTCCGGCTCCGGCTCCGGGGGCGCCGGCTGTCCGTCGGCCCACGGAAAAGTCGCCAGCCATTCTTCGCAGAATATCGCAAGGTCTTCGAAATTTGTTCTGCCGTCGCGATTGTAGTCGCTGGCAATCGGCCATTCGCTCATGCTCGCCTGGACCGTCCCGCCGTACGCCCCGATATTTATGCGCCCGCCGTTCGGCATAGGCTCGCCCGATGGGTCAACCGCCGGGTCGCCGCCGTCTATGCACGGGCTGGTCTTGCGATCCAAAACCCAAACATCATGCGCTGGCCAGTATCGACCCCGTTCACTGAGCAAATGATAGTCGCCGCCGGCCGGGTCGGCAAATAATGGATCAATACCCGCCACAGGCTCATAAAGCTGCAAAACCTCACTCGCCGACAACGCCCTGCCATAAATCCGAACATCGTCGATCACTCCATAAAAAACCTCCGACCCCGTACCACCGGCGTAGCAGGACTGGTCGCCGATTCGAAGGCCGCAGCCCGAACCCGTCAGAGTGCCTGCTATGGAGACGCTGCTATCCTCGCTGCCATTTATGTAAAGAACCACGCTGCCGGCTGAACTATCGAACGTCAAGGCAACGTAAGTCCACCTGCCAACAGGGACCTGGGATTGCGACACAACGGCGTTCCCGTTAAGAAGCGCTCTAAGATGCCGGCTCGCCTGCACCCTGAGGGAATAACCCTTGCCGGTAACATCCCTGTGCTTGCAGACAATCACTCCTGCGCCACCGTGGCCGGGAGGCAACCAGCCGGGATCAAGCCATATCCACGCACCCACTGTCACAGCTCCCGTCAACGAGAGATTGGCATTATCGGACACCTCGAGATAATCGTCTGCTCCGTCGAAGTCCAATGCCCCGCCGAGCTGGCCGGATGCCCACTTCGCGCCGAAAACAACACCGTCGTTACTGCTGGCCGAATCGTAAGCTATCAGGCCCGCGCCTTCGTCGAACGCCCAGTGGGAGACGAGGCCCCCGTTCGGGTCCTCCAAGTCCGGCTCAAGCTCCTGCTGCACCCAGCTATACCGGGCCTCACAGCCAAAAAGGTCGCCGTACTTGTTGTTCCAAATGATGCAATTACTGACATTCGGGTCGGAGTCCTCGTAGGCGCCTATGCCGAAGTCGTTATTCACTATGGTCAGATTGCTGATAGTCGGGCTGCTGCCGTAGTTGGTCGATATGGCCATACCACTGTTTCTGATGATGAAGTTCTTCAGGACGCTGCCCGGCCCCTCTCCGGCATGGAACGTAACGGCGTCCATTCGCGTTGCGTCTATCACAGCCGGCTCAGCAGCACTCTTGACCGCTATCGCCTTGCCTTTGAAATTGATGGCCTCTTGATACACGCCCGGCCAGACAACGACTTCGTCCCCATCGTCTGAGGCATCAATACCCTTCTGGATGGTCTTGAACGCCGTCTCCCTGCTCAGGCCGTCATTCGAATCGTTGCCAGCAACGCCATCAATATGATAGACAGCCGCCGCCGGCGCCGCACCGTAAAGCTCCCGTATCTCCTCCACCGACAACGCCCGCTTGTAAATCCGCACGTCGTCGATCGGGCCTCCGAAGAGGTAGGTGCCATCCTGCTCAGCACCAATTCTCAGATTGAGGCTTCCGGCATAGATTGCGAGTCTGCCTGGTTCGTAGGCCGTTGCATCGAGCCGCCCGTCGATAAACACGCGGCACCCATTTCGGTCGTAAACGCCGGCGCCGTGATACCATCGGTCTTGGTCCAAAGTCGTCGCCCCAACGCACTGGATCAAATTCAGGCGCGAGTCTGCCCCGAGGACCAGCTTATTCAAGTCATTAAGAGACAGAACATAGCTTCTTTGCGGTCCGTTTTCCCATTTCGAGACTATTCTCTGAAACCGCCCTAATTGTTCCGGCTTGAACCACGCACAAACCGTCAGTTCTTCCATTCCGTCCAGGCTCGGATCATCTTGGACTTGGACGTAGTCGTCCACCCCGTCAAAGTCCAACGCACCGTCTATATACCCGGTTGTCCACCGCGCTCCAGAGACGACTCCGTCATTGTCTCCGGCCGAATCGTAGGCTATCAGACCGCTGCCCTCTTCAAACCGCCAGTAAGCAACCAGCCCATCCTGAGCCTGCCCGTAGAGCTCCTGAATCTCCGGAGCCGACAACGCCCGGTCGTAAATGCGCACGTCGTCGATCCTGCCATCGACGTAGTACTGACCAACTCCAGCGCTCGTTACCCGCCCGATGCTGACTTTGTCATCGTCGTATCCCCCAACAAAATCTATGGGGTCTGGCGAACACGTTCTACTGTTATCCAGTTGCCCGTCTATATATATTGCCTGCGTCGTTCCATCTCTCAGCGCGACGACGTGATACCACCTACCCCCAGAGAGCACCTCATTCGAATACAGGTTCTCGTCGGTGGTCGTAATTGTATGCATCCCGAAGGCGGCTCGCCCGCTCCCTGCAAGCCTGCTGACCACATAACCAAGCTCGTTGGACGGGTTGCCGCTGGCCGCATAATTGAGGCCCAGAAAGGTCTCGCCTCCTGACGCAGCCGGGGCCCTGTCAAAATACACCCACGCTGAAAGAGTGAAGTTGTTCTGGGGCAACCAGATGGGATTGTTGTCAGGCAGAGCCACGTAATCATTTATCCCGTCGAAGCTCAGCGCACCCTCGATTTGACCGGTTGTCCACTGCGATCCAGAGACGACTCCGTCGTTGTCGCCGGCTGAGTCGTAGGCAACGCTTCCACCGCCTTCGTCAAACCGCCAGTGACCAACCAGACCATTCTGAGCCTGCCCGTAGAACTCCTGAATCTCCAGGGCCGACAACGCCTGGTCGTAAATGCGTACGTCGTCGATCTTGCCATCGACATAGTACTGACCAACTCCAGCGCTCGTTACCCGCCCGATGCTGACTTTGTCGTCGTCGTATCCCCCAACGAAATCTATGGGGTCTGGCGAACACGTTCTACTGTTATCCAGTTGCCCGTCTATATATATTGCCTGCGTCGTTCCATCTCTCAGCGCGACGACGTGATACCACCTACCCCCAGAGAGCACCTCATTCGAATACAGGTTCTCGTCGGTGGTCGTAATTGTATGCATCCCGAAGGCGGCTCGCCCGCTCCCTGCAAGCCTGCTGACCACATAACCAAGCTCGTTGGACGGGTTGCCGCTGGCCGCATAATTGAGGCCCAGAAAGGTCTCGCCTCCTGACGCAGCCGGGGCCCTGTCAAAATACACCCACGCTGAAAGAGTGAAGTTGTTCTGGGGCAACCAGATGGGATTGTTGTCAGGCAGAGCCACGTAATCATTTATCCCGTCGAAGCTCAGCGCACCCTCGATTTGACCGGTTGTCCACTGCGATCCAGAGACGACTCCGTCGTTGTCGCCGGCTGAGTCGTAGGCAACGCTTCCACCGCCTTCGTCAAACCGCCAGTGGGCGACCATATTTGCGCCAGCCGCGTTAGTTACGACGAACTGCTTCACCTTTGTGTATTCGCCATCGAGCGCGGACAGCCCCGCATACATGGTATATATTCCCGGTGACAATGGGCCTATCGATTGCGTCTCCGACCAGCCGCTGATTACGTCGGCGCAGATCCGCCCCGGCTCCCAGATCACGTTCAAATAGATATTGTTGCCTTCCAGCCGTGCGCTCGAACCGTGCGGCACGCAGCTATCGGGCCACTGGCCCCATACCGTAATTGTCACAACATCCGAGGACGTGGGATTTGCCGGCTCGATCACTGTCTCACCAGTCGGCGGCCACCACGCCCCGGCACGCGAGGCCACGCCAAGCACCAAGATTACAATCAATAAGCGTTTCATAGTACCTCTCCTTAAAAAACAGAACAGTTTGATAACGACAATACTAATACTTTTGCCCTAATTTACCTTCGGCTAATCTGGCAAGCCAAATAATCCCCAGCCGGTCCCCACTTTGCCTCGCTGAACTTCTCGGCCTCGGCGCCGCAAACTCACCGCTGGCTGGGGCTATCTCCTGAAGATAAGAAAACCTTACATCTCCCATTGCGTCCTGGTCTCCATTGTTGTCTGCCAAGAATGTTATCCGCTCAACAACGTCGCTTTCCAGGTCTATATCATAGACCAGCTTCACGTTCTCGCAGGTCAGGATGACTTCCGCCTTGTCCCGGCCTGCGCTGAGTTTTGCTTCAAACCAAATCTGCTGCTCAGCCGCGTCCCGCCGAACAGTGTCAATCGCGTGCAGTCCCATCCACGGCCTGGCCAGCCCCTCGAAGAAGCTGCCGCCCGCGTATCCTGCGACCACCCGGCCATCCCGATCGTAAACACCGGCCTCCGCGCCGGTGTCCACGATTGTCAGCTTGCCGCCCACCTCTATCTTCACCCAGGGATAATGCAGCCTGCTCATCTCATAGACAAGCGGCACTCTGCCTGCGCCCGCAACTTCCTGGCCGTTGATTTGTCCGGTGATTGTGAAATACGTCCAGCCGCGCTTGTGCATCCCGTCGCGATTATCAATGATCTTCGCGCTGCCGGGCCAATCGAACTGGAAGTATTCCTCTTCCATGACGTTCATATGGCGGTCTATCCGCCAGATTCTGCTGTCGCCGCTGCCGTCGCGCTTGCAGATTACCAGCAGACCCACCCCTGCTCCGGCAATGTGTTCCATATCGTCCTGGCGGCCTTCAACTTGAGAAATGAACCGGCTCAATTCGGGGCTGTCGGTCGGCAGCCTCATAACCGAAAGGTCGGAATTGTACATACGCGAATTATCAATCGTGATGGTATTCTTGTCATAGCGGTAGTTGGCGTGTTGATTCTGGAGACGTCGGGAGCAGGAATCCCCGCCAGGACGGTCGGATTCCATTAACCGCATCATCACAGCTCCGCCCGGCCCCTCAGGGAAGAAATGCCAGCATTCCTGCAGAGCGGTCGATGCCTTCGCTCCCTGCCCTGCGCTGCCGATAGAACCTTGTGCCTTAGTCCGCTGCGGCCCGGAGTCAATCTTGTCAACGGAAGATACAACCGCCATCGAGCCTGCGGCTATCACGCCGGCGGCGGTTAGAGCAACGATCGCCGTCTTGCTCGTTGCCATCGCCGCCAGGGCAGCGGCCACGCCCACTTTGATGGTAGCAGCCGTTACAGATACATTTGCAGCAGCAGCCTCACTCGCAACTGTCATCTTCCCGAACACAACCAAAGCCACGAGCAAAGAACTCTTGCCCAGTCCGTAGCCGGACAGCTTCCTGGCCAGCGCCTTCTTGGCCCGGTAAAACAATGCTCGGACGCCGAACTCGCTGCAGCCCATTATCTTTGCGATCTCAGAATAGGCCATCTGGTCGTAACACCGCATAGTCAAAACAGCCCTGTGCCGGGGCTCCAATTCCCGCATTGATTTAACGACAATCTGCTTCAGCTCCCGGCTGACCATATCCGCCAGGCCGTCCTTGCCGTTCGCCGGGGCAGCCTCAAAGCCCGCCCCGGACAGCGAAACCGCCCTGTGGCGCCACTGCCGCCCGTAGTAACTGCGAATCTTGTTGAAGGCAATGCTATACAACCAGGGCCAGAACCGCTCCGCCCTCTTGAGCCTGTCGAATACTCTGAACATCTCCAAAATACTCTCCTGTACAATATCCTGCGTCAAATCCTGGTCCAGCGTAAGGCGAAGCACATATTCCTGCAGGCGCAGGCGCACCGCCTCAGCCAGGCGATTCAAAGCCTCCTTGTCGCCGAGCTGCGCTTTTTCGACCAGTTCTACATAGTCATCGTGGCTGCTCATCCGTTACTGCTTACCTATAAGTGCAACGAAACCGCCAAACGTGACGCGGTTTTTTAGGCATTTTCTCGTATTTTTTGCAGAATATGCCCTATTGTACCACAATTTCACGTTGATTCAGTCATCCATCGCACGTTTTTGGCGGATTCCCGGGCGTCCAGCCCCGAAATTAAAGTGGGATTTGCGACATGCCCCCGCGATACAATGACAACAGGAGCGGATAACCCGCTGCTGCTAAAGCCTTAAAAATAGGCATCGTTCAAATAAGTCAAATTCCGGGTAGCATTATTTGGGTTTCTATGCGTGTGGCAGCCTCAAATCCGAAGGATTTGGGGATGGTTGCACCACTTTGCGAGTTTTGCCATCCCCAAGCCTTCGGCAGGCTCAGGCGGGCCGCTGCGATTGAGGCTGCCAGCTGGAATTGAACCATCCCTAAAAATATGCTTCTTCCTTCCGCGACAGGAAATAGACGCCGACAATCAGCAGGGCGATGCCGAATATCTGCATCATTGTAACGAGTTCTTTGAGTATGAGAAAACTCAATAATGCGGCAAAGAGCGGCGTCGATAGTTCGAGAGCAGAGACCTGGGCCGCCTTGATCCGTTTCAATCCTTCATAATAGAGTATCGTCCCGACGCCGACAGCGAAGCCCAGCAAGACTTGATAGACACTCGAAAGGACTATGGTTGACGTAAGTGACAAATACAATACGAGGATCAGCGAAGCAATCGAGAACCGATAG
>CAYGZM010000095.1:0-14594 GCA_964354365.1 uncultured Pirellulales bacterium | reverse complement strand
AGCTTATGTCCCACGAACAATTCGAGAGGATGTGGCGATTCACCGGAATAGTCCTTAAACGGGATGGCGCCATGAGCATCAATTCGTCTTGGGTGCATTGATGTTAATAAAAGAAGAGTGTAGAAGCAAACCACGGAATCCCCCCTCCCGGCCACTTTGCGTTCTTAGAATCCCCGATCCCCTTATGACACGGTGCCAAAAAGTACCGGTTTTCAGAAATCGCCCCGAATCTGCCTCGGAGAGACCCTTTCGGCTTTTTCGGGCCGGTAAAGACCTTTCTCAGGATGTCTCTACAGAGAATCCTGAGGACATTTTTGATGGTGTGGCCAATCTTTCCGGCACGGTGTAACCCTGTTAATAACAGTCTGTTACGCTCATTTGTCATTCTGAGCGATAGCATAACATAAGGAAATCAGCCCGTGAGGAAGTCCGGCCACACCCAGGTTCGACGGTTGAGCGAGTTGTGCTTGACTTTTCGGCGTGATTTCGGTAGGCTTATAGTCGGAACAGAGAAAGAACACAGGAGTAAGAAGCTCAGTTTTTGGCAATGAGACCTGGTTGAGGCTGCGTTTTTTCTGCGTGTGAGGACGGGCGTTGCAGCAAGACAGAGCGGCTCGGCCAAATTGAAGGAGGAAAAGATGAGAGTTTCTGACGGTTCGGAAATTCGCTCGGGGTCGGCGGTGCTTTTCGCGGCATTGGCGGTGCTGAGCTGCAGCGGGGCAAGAGCGGAATTCAGGGTGGGTCCCGCTATCAATATTGGTTCGGTTGTCAACAGCTCATCAAACGACAGCGGCCCAAAGATTTCACCCGACGGGCTTTCACTATACTTTGCGTCGGAGCGGGCGGGCGGGCAAGGCGGAAACGATATATGGGTCTCGAATCGAGCGGACTTGTCCGAGAGCTGGGGTACTCCTGCAAACCTGGGGGGGCCGGTGAACACTTCGGCAGGAGAGGTATTCCCGAGCCTGTCGGCCGATGAGCTTATGCTTTACTTCAGCGACCATTTTGGGGGCAGCGTTCGGGCAGGGGGCGCCGGCGGTTGTGATATATGGCTTGCGACGCGAGCGACGAAGCAGAGCGCGTGGGACGCACCGGTCAATTTAGTCGCCCCGGTGAACAGCTCTAACAACGAGGTTGCGCCCTGTATTTCGAGCGACGGTCTGACGCTGTACTTTGCATCCGACAGGGCGGGAGGATCGGGCAGCTGGGATATCTGGAAGGCGACAAGGCCCACGACAGGCGATAGCTGGGGGACGCCAACTAACCTCGGGCCGGCGATAAACAGCTCATCTTTCGACGGAGGTGCGAGCGTATCAAGCGATGAGCTTGCCCTGTTCTTCAGCTCTTCGCGTGCGGGCGGGTCGGGCGGCAACGATATATGGGTAAGCAGACGGGCGGTCAAGGACCAGGCGTGGGGTGCGCCGTGGAACCTCGGTCCGCTCATAAACAGTACGGCGGCGGATGCGGCGGCGGGGATATCGGCGGACGGCTCGACGCTTTTGCTCGATTCGGTGCGGGCCGGGGGAAGCGGCGCATCGGATTTGTGGCAGGTATCGATCCGGCCGATAGTTGATTTCAGCGGGGACTGGAAGATAGACTTTGTGGATTTCTGCAGGCTGGGGGAATATTGGCGGAAGACGGAGTCATCGGTTGACATTGCTCCTGCGCCTATGGGCGACGGTGTGGCGGACTGCAGAGACCTCGCAGTTCTGGCCGGATGCTGGCTGGGAGAATACACCGAGCCGACGTACATACGCTGGCTGGGCCACGCGAGCGTGAAGATTTGGCGGCGGGAGGTGGTGATATATGTCGATCCGCGGAATCTGAGCGAGTCGCCGCACGATGCAACGCTGGTTCTTGTCACTCACAGTCACGGCGACCATTACTCGGCCGCGGACATCGCCAAGGTTTCCAAGGCCGGGACGGAGTTTATCGCTCCCGGTAACGTTGTTGCACTGTACGGCAGCGGACAGGTCATCCTGCCCGGCCAGACCGTCGAACGGCAGGGTGTGCCTGTGACTGCGGTTGCTGCGTACAATCTAACGAAGCCTAATCATCCGAAGGCGAATAACTGGGTCGGATACATAATCCAACTCGGCTCTCAGCGGATTTACTGTGCGGGCGATACCGATCTGACGGACGAAATGAAGGCGCTTGAGGATATCGATGTGGCGATACTGCCGGTCGGGGGCACTTATACGATGAATGCGGATGAGGCGGCGCAAGCCACATCCTTCATAAAACCTAAACTGGCGATACCGTACCACTGGGGCGACATCGTAGGGACCATCACTGACGCCCAAAGGTTCGCTGCCCTGGCGGCGTGCGACGTCAAGATAATGACGGTCGGCGAGGTTATCAGCTCCGAAAGCTGGAAACATTCTCCCCCGATAGCACACTGGAAGCTGGATGAAACAGCGGGCAACACAGCCAGCGACAGCGCCGGCGACAATCACGGGATACTGCATGGTGATCCGATCTGGCAGCCGGGCGGCGGCAAGGTGGACGGAGCGATTGAGCTGGACGGGGTAGATGACTATGTCAGCACCGACTTCGTATTAAATCCAGCCGATGGGGAATTCAGCGTATTTGCGTGGGTAAAGGGAGGCTCGCCGGGGGAGGTAATCACCTCTCAAATAACGGCGAGCGGCAGAAGCTGGCTTCTTGCGGATTCTGCGGGCGGCAGACTGATGACCGATCTGAGGGGTACCGGACGAGGCGCCCCGCCGTTGTATTCGGAATTCGTAATCACCGACGGCGACTGGCACCGCATCGGGCTTGTATGGGACGGCTCGCACCGGGTGCTTTACGGCGACGGAATGGAGGTCGGGAGGGACTCGACGGCCCAAGCGGGACTGATTGGCGCGATGGGGGGACTGTATTTTGGCGCTGCGAACGACCTTGGCGCAGCAAGCTTCTTCGATGGTCTGATAGACGATATTCGCATTTACGACCGGGTAATGGCGCCCTAATACAACATTTTGTAAATTGCGCGACTATGGTAGAGAAGCCCGGAATTGGTACGCAACCGCCCGATTTGACACGGTTTTTGGTGAAGTATGCCAGTCCTCGGCTCTGGCAAGGGGGGGGGCTTCTTACGGGGGGCAACGAGGGAAACCCACACGGGAAACACGGTATTTTGGTGAAAATGGGGGTTTTGGCGGTTTTTCTCTTGACAATGGTCTGGTAAATAGGGTATCATAAGGTGTTTAGTATGGAGGCGTGGTGAGAAGGCTTATCTGCGTTGTGCGGAGCTTTCTTCCCGGTAGGACGGGGTTGTCCCTGATTTTTGCCTGCGGTGCGTGCCGGGCGCAGTGAGTTTGTGCAGGGGCTTGACCACAAACGCTGCGAAAAGTGGAAATTGCGAATTCAGGACGGGACGGTCCTGTCCTGAAAGTTTGAGTATCTCAATCGATGGCCACTGTTTGAAAGGATTTGAGGAGTAGAAAAAGGGATACCAAGAATTGGAGAAAAGGAGACGAAATGAAGAAGTTAGTAGTGTTTTTTGCTGTCGTTTTGCTCTTGGCTGCGGTTCCGGCGCAGGCGGTCCCGACTCTTCTGGTCGATTTGGGTACGTCTGCGGGTGAATCGGGATACGTTTTGAGCGAGTGGGGAAAAGTGTGGCCACCTGCCGGCGGATGGGGAGGTTTTGGTAGCGGCGGGGACAATTACGTGGCACCGACCACTGCAACCTATGACCATCTGTGCAGGTCGGTGTGGGGACCCAATCCGGACGCAACGAATTGGGCGGAGATTACATTCTCCGTGGACATAGACTCCGCGAGGATCAGGCACCTCGATGGCAGCGGCAACGACACGTTTAAGGTCGAAGTAGATGGAGCACTTTGGGGCACTTATACCGCTCCTGCGGCGGGGAAAACGTACGGTGAGCAGTGGTTCGAGACCACTTTCAGCGGCACCCGCGGCAAAACGCTCAGAATTACCGTAACAGTCCCAGCGTGGTCTTTGCAGACGACATGGGGTCAGTTGGGTATTGACCGCGTTGAGGCGACGCCGATTCCCGCTCCGGGAGCTATTGTGTTATGCAGTGTAGGCGCGGCTGTCATTGGCTGGCTGCGAAGACGGCGGGCACTGTAATAGTACGCGAATGACAAGGAATTGAGAGGGCTGCGAGTCCCGATGTGGTCGCGGGGCGCAGCCTTTTTGTGTTGGGACGACGGAGCTGATCCGCCAAGCTGCACCTGCGGGAATGGGATGTGGTATGAGGGCGCGCGGCTCGCGGTGAATACCGGATTGCGGATGGCGTGCGGGGCAATTGACCGGCCGGGCCACTATTTGCTGTTGATAAGCTCGAGAAGATCGCTGGCAAGCTTTGGGTCCAGCTCTTCGAGGACTTTTTGCTGCTTCAAAGCCAAGGCGTGGTCACCGATCCTGAGATACGCTTTGCCAAGGCCGTAGTATGCCTGTGCGTGCCCTCGGTCGGTAACAATGCCGTCCTTGAAGGACTCTATGGCCTGATCATATAGACCCGCATGGAGGTAGTCTTTGCCGGAGAGCATGTGCAATTCGGCGATATCCGGATCGAGTTTTCTGGCCTGCCCGAAGGCCTGCATCGCTTCATCGTAGCGGCCCAAGCTCGAATAGGCCAGGCCGAGAGATAGGTATGCAGAGGCAGATTTCTGTTCTATCTTTATGGCTTTCTTGAAGGAGTCCACGGCTTCTGCATGACGGCCCAATCCCGCGTAGGTCTCGCCAAGACCTAAATGGGCGTCAAAGCAATTGGGGTCCAGTCTCAAGGCTTCGATGTAGCTATCTATCGCATCGTGGGAACGATTGGCTTCCCAGTAGGCATTACCGAGCAATGCGTGTGCGGCGGGATCGTCCGGGGTGATTGCGACAAGCTTCCGGCAGACCTGTACGGCATCTTTGGATCGGCCGGCAGAAGCGTAGCGCTTGCCAAGGTATGCACATGAGGCGGGGTCGCCCGGGCGCACCCGCGCAACCTGGCTGAGAATTCCGGCTTTGACGCTACTGAAATCGATTAACTTGAGCTTGACAATCCAGACTACTGCGAAGCAAAAGAGCACCAAAAGCCCGACTGCCAAGCGCCAATTTCTTTTCCGTTTCATAATATACCACCATCGCGTAGTCCAACCGCGTCTTGCCGAACAAAATATACAAAACAATGCAGCCGCCGCAAAAATTGCACAGTTGGAATTATGAGGAGATCTTGCTCCTGGTAAATTTTGTTTTTCACTATCTGACGTTGATACGATATCATACGTCTCCGGGGGGCTGGGTATATCCTCTCTCTCCTCCCTCCCACTGCTTTTCCTGACAGCACTATATCGGCATTTCCCTCGAAGGTCTTAATTGCCGGTTTTCCCCGGTAACTCAAAC
This sequence comes from uncultured Pirellulales bacterium, assembly GCA_964354365.1. Classification (GTDB taxonomy): domain Bacteria; phylum Planctomycetota; class Phycisphaerae; order Sedimentisphaerales; family Anaerobacaceae; genus CAYGZM01. The sequence continues at coordinate 9,233 of CAYGZM010000095.1, read as the reverse complement.
TGACTGATTTTCAAGAAAACGGGACGATAAGTCCTTATGCGACAGCAATATAGCACAGTGTGTCATTCCCGCGAAACTTGTCCTCGACCTGATCGGGGAGCGGGAATCCACTCACCCGCCACACTACTGGATACCTGCTTTCGCAGGTATGACAAGGCGAACCGGTCAGTTTGAGCTGGTAAAGGCTTCTACAAAATTGCAGGTTAGGCCTACTTAGAAAAGAAGAAATCGTTTGTTGATTACCTGCAATTTTGCAGAAATCATTGAGCTGGTAAAATGGGGAAAATTCGCACGTCTCTGCATTTTGGGCGGGATATGTCGGCAGGAATTGCTCGAAAATGGGCAGAAACAGCTAAGACTATGGAGCGATTCTGGTAATATACTCAAACCGAGCGATTTGGTAAGCCCAGGTTAGGAAGTATCCCAAATGAAAGTTGCGAGTTTCAACGTGAATTCCTTGCGGGCCCGTCTCGATGTGGTGGTGGACTGGCTGGTGGAGTCACAGGTGGATATTCTTGCGGTGCAGGAGAGCAAGGTCCAGGATGCGGATTTTCCAGCCGATGCGTTTGACGAGATCGGGTACAAGTATGTGTTCAGCGGTCAGAAGAGTTACAACGGGGTGGCGATATTCAGCAAGAGCCAGGCGAAGAACGTGCGGGCCGGCTTTGACGAGGAACCGAGGGACGAGGCCCGGCTGATCACGGCGGAAATTGACGGAGTTGCGGTCGTGAATACATACGTTCCACAGGGCTATATGCCCGAGTCCGAGAAGTTCGATTACAAACTGGACTGGTTTGATCGGCTGGTCAAGCTCTTCGAGAAGAACTTCAATCCAGCGGACCCGGTTGTGTGGGTTGGGGACATGAACGCGGCGCCACAGGCGATAGACGTGTACGACCCGGTGACACTGCTGGGGCACGTCTGCTATCATCCGCAAGTTCACGAGGCGTTGAAACGGGCGGTGGATTGGGGATTTGTCGATGTATTCAGGATGCACTGCAAGGAGGCGGGGCAATACACGTACTGGGATTACCGAATGGGCAATTCGGTCAAGCGTAATTTAGGATGGCGGCTGGACCACATCATGGCAACGCGGGCGCTGGCGGAAAAGAGCACGGCATGCTACATAGACAAGAGACCGCGAGAAGGGGAGCGGCCGAGCGACCATACGCCTATCGTCGCTGAATTTGCGGTGTAGGCGAATTTGGAATGACAAGCGGCGTTGGGGCGGGAGCTAAACGGTCAGAAGGCGCCCCGCGCTCACACTTGGGGCTCAGCGGATTGCGGGTGTGCTGCGCATGGTGGTTAGTCAAACAGACCCCTCGACTTCGCTTCGCTGCGCTCGGGGTGACGAATAGTAGTATGCTGGGCTCGGGGTGACGAATGGTAGTACCGCGTTTCATAAATGGGACGACTATAGGGCAAATGGAATTTGGCTGTTTGAATAGATTTCTCCGCTCGCTTCGCTCGGTCGAAATGACGCTATAGTCGCAGTACTTGTGAAACGCGGTAGTAGTATGCTGGGCTCGGGGTGACGAATGGCAGTATGCTGGGCTCGGGGTGACGAATGGTAGTATGCTGGGCTCGGGGTGACGAATGGTGCAGGGGAGGAGTCAGGGGTTTATTGGTCCGATGTATTTTTTTGCGACGATGATATCATCGAACCAGACCTTGCTGACGTGGCCGGGCGGCGCTTTGGTGATGTAGAGGAGGACCCAGAGGAAATTGAGCTTCAACTGCTCGTTGTCTCGCCACTGAAAGCCCTCAAAAGGCGCACCGTCGGGATTGGGGGTGAAGCTGTCCCACATCCATTTGCCTTTTGGGAAGCCCGGACCAAGAGAGCTGATTACCTGGCCGTCCTTGAGCCACGCTTTGCCGTCGATCCAGAGGGTTTGTTCGCCATTGGATTCGGTGACGGGTGCGTTCATTTTCATCATCAGCTCGACGCAGATCCATTTGCCTCTCGCCACTTTCAGGTCGGGGTCGTTGATGAAGTCGTGGCCCCAGGATTTGTTGTCGGGCGAGGAGCGCATCTTCATCCAGTAGGAATAGAAGTCCCATCTCCATTTTTCGCCGTAAGGCTCAACGCCGGTGGTGAATCGCTCGTTTCCTGCGGGTCGAATTCCGGCGCCGCCCTGTGGCCAGGGCGTCGGAGGATTGTAGCCGCCAACGTGGAAGAAATGGTGGATGGGGTAGCAATCCGGGTCGAATTTGACGTAGAATCGGACGTATAGCTGGTCGTAGCCGGGCAGTAGGCGTCTGTACAAATGGGCGCCTGTGTTTTTGCCGCCGATATGCGTCATTAAGAGCGACTGCTTACCGGTGCTTGCGGGGGAAATATCGTCGGAGAGGGACATAATGTCGATGTTCTGTACGCTCTCCCAGTGTGCTTTCACGGCATCCAAAGAGCCTTCCTCAAAACTCTCTGCGAAAATTACATCCGGGTCGTTGTCGATCCCCCTATCGCCTTTGTACCTGGCTGCCAGACCTTTTGCCGAGGGCGGCGCGGGCGTTCCGCCGTCGGCGGTCCGGGGATATTCTGCGCGGTCCTGCGCTTCGGCGAAAGCCAAAAACGGAACGCTGAATATGCACAGAAGGACGAGCACGGCGGCAACGGGGCGTAAGACAAGTTTGTCGGCAATCATACGTAATCCTCGCGGTTGAACAGCTGGGGAACAAGGATTCGGACCTTGACTAACTGATCCAGAGTCAGTTGTGCTACCATTACACTATTCCCCAAACGGCCATAGTCTATGGTTCTCTTGCAGCTCTGTCCAGTAAATTCCGGTGAGGTGAGAGTTTTGGGGGCAACACCTCTATTCGGACCGTGTACATCGTTGTCAGGTCCGGGGCAGATGCCGGGTAATAGCGGTCCGAGAAAAGAAGACAGGCGGAGTCCGTAGTCGGCTGGCGCCAGAGAGCTACGAGCCGTTCGGGGCAACTCGCCGGATGTCGCGTAATCCCTTCCTTCACTATGAGAATCAACTGCCCGAGAGCATAGAGACGACGAATTTGAATTTCTTGCCGGGCTGATGGTATGGCACTTCACATACTTCATGAATATGGATTTGTATGTTCCGGCCCACGAATTTTCTGAACTCATGAATAATGAATGATTGGTTTTCGAGATTGAAGTCTTCTGACGGCACAATGTAAACATCCAGAACACCTTTCTTCTCCTGGACCACCTGAGCCATTCTAACCCCTCGCGCAAAATACAAGGGTAAGTGAAGCGCCGCTATTTGTTTTCCATCAGCATCTGTCACATAATCGTCTATTCTGCCGGTCACATTCTCGATTAAGGGCAATGTTCTGCCACATTGACATATTTTGTCCGACTGAATTGCGAGATCTCCGGTATCATATCTCAAAAACGGGAATGCGAAATTGTGGAATCCGGTAGCGACGATCCGGCCCTCTTCTCCCGGTTGTGCGGGCGTTCCATCTTCCTTGATGATTTCCACAAGTCCCAATTCCGCAGTAGTGTGGTAGCCTCCATCCGGGCACTGACATATCTGAACACATCGCTCAACCATGCTGTAATAATCACAAACCGGGGCATTTGACCAGAGTTCCAGGAACTCCCTCTGATATTGGTGAAGCGATAGTCCTTGCGGCACCAGGAATTTTGGCTTGACATTTTCAATGCCTGCATCGAGCAACAATTGAGCGAGGCGACACATCGCCGGCGGGTGGCCCCGCCAAAACTTGATTCTATATTTGCGGAGATATTGCGCGAATCTTCCGATATTTGAAGGGTTGATGCGGTCGATGCTGAATTCCAATCCTCTGCACCATGGGGTCCATAGATACTCTTTAGAAAAATCCGATGCACAAGTTCGCACATCCAGGAATGAATTGCCCAGACGATAACCGGCCCACGACTGATGCCTCCAGATGCCCATCGCCGCAACGACATTGGAGTTTAAATCCCAATGCGGTCTTAAAGGCGTGCCCGTTGTCCCACAGGTATGACATTCACTGGTCTTGAATTCGCGGAAATTATCCGCCCTGAGGTCCCCATAATTCTCACGCACCGTATTTTTATCCAATATCGGTATGATCTGAACATCTTCCAACGATCGAATATCCGATCGATGAATGCCCATCTTCTTAAAAAGGTCCCGATAGTAAGGTACGCTCTGAAAACAATGATCAAGCAATCCGGACAGCCAATTCCATTGCAGAATTCTAATTCTCTCCAATGGGAAAAACTGGCTTCTCCACATTAGCCACCTGAAACGCAAAATCTTGCTCAGTTTGAAATAGTCCGAGAGACGGAAAGGTTTCATCAACATTCTCCTTAACAACAACGGATGTTCCATATTAGAAATCTTTTTGTTCCGAGGCCAGTTGTTTCTTTCAATTCAGCAGGATTTCCGGGTATCTGATCCTGCCGGCCAAGAATAGAGATCAGTTTGCAGTGCGCAGTGAGGTTTGTTATACTGCTCTCGATTGAAAAGTTTTGGTATCGTCCCAAGATTTGTGGGGAAAAATACTGTCGGGTAAGAAAGCGTTCTTCGTAGCGTGGAGCGTGGAGCGTACAGGAAAAAACCGGACGCTAAACGCTATCCGCTAAACGCTGACTTGCCCTCAACCTTTGGGACGTTAATAAATTTTTGTAATTTTCGATCAGAAAGCACCTTATGTCCAATAAGAAGGATCAGGGGCAGCTCAGAGGCGTGATCGCCAGAGGAGCAGGACGCAATGAGCAAAAACAGAACAGGAAACTCTGAGAGTGTGTCGCCGGCACACAGGCTCCTGGAGTGTGTTACCAGCAGCTGGATGGCACAAGCTGCATACGTCGCCGCTGAACTGCGGCTCGCAGACTTGTTTGCAGAAGGGCCCAGGACGAGCGAAGACCTTGCCATCGCTACGGGGACCCACGCGCCATCGCTACATCGCCTTCTTCGAGCCCTGACCACAATCGAGATTTGTCGAGAACGTGAGGACGGCTCCTTCGAGATCACACCAATGGGCTCGCTGCTTGGGACCGACGTCCCCGGGTCGCTGCGCTCATGGACAATATGGTGGGGCGCCCACCTCTGGCAGGTTTGGGGAAGTTTATTGTATAGCGTAAAGACGGGTGAAAGTGCAAGAAAAATGCTCACCGGGACCGATGGTTTCAAACACCTTGAGCAGGATCCAGAAGCGGCAGCGGTGTTCAACGAGGCGTTAGTCGAGCTTACACGGCTCACTTCCAAGAGTGTCGTGCGGATATACGACTTCTCGGGGCTGAAGCGGATCGTGGATGTCGGAGGAGGGTACGGAGAATTACTCATCTGCATCCTCAGAGCCAGTCCGGCGACTTCAGGAGTTCTGTTCGATCTGCCTCATGCGATTGAGGGCGGCAAGCGTCGTTTTGAGGAGGCAGGATTGGCGTCCCGGTGCGAGTTTTTAGAGGGAGATTTCTTTGTATCGGTTCCAGGCGGCGCGGATGCATACATCCTCAAGAGTATAATTCACGACTGGGACGACAAGAAGAGTAAGCTGATTCTTGAAAACTGCCGCAGTGCAATGGGCGAAAAGGGGCGGCTGCTGCTTGTTGAACGAGTCCTTCCGGATCGGTTGGAGGTTTCGGCGGCCCACCAGGCGGCCGTGCGAACCGACCTGACCATGCTCGTTGCACATGCAGGCCAAGAGCGAACAGAAGGAGAGTTTCGAGAGCTCCTGAGCTCGGCCGGCTTCCGTGTGATCCGAATCCTTCCAGTTGGCATGACGTTCAGCGTAATTGAAGCCTTTTCTGTTTAGTGGCTCGCGTGTAATATTTCTTTGGACTCCGACAGGCCCAGCGCACAGCCCGTGAAAGCAGCGTAGTTATGGAAGGCTGTTCAAGCACATCCAAAGTATGACCCAGGGCACAGTAAAATACGCGTCCTTTACCCCATTGCCGCTTCCAAGACATGGGCATCGGGACGCAGCATTCCGAGATCCTGGGAACGAACGACGTCGAAATCACCAAGGATCTCATTTTCGGCAAAGTCGGCGAAGCGTTCCGGTTGGTGTCCTTCCCCCCCGCCGTAAAGCAGTAAGACGCGTTTAGGGTAATTTTTTGAAGTTTTCGATTCTGGATACATAATTTCTCGGTCCCTTGGCATAGTGGCCTAACCATCACCGCGAACATGGGCGGCATCAGGGCGGCGCAACACGACGGTGGGGCACTGTTCACCCAACTCGTATGTCGGCACATGGACAGCTTCAAGAGTAAAGCCGCCTGGATTTTCGCAAAACAAATGACAGACATCATCGAGGTCGAGAAAATAGTACCTGGTCGAGCACTTCCGATACGTATTGATTGCCAACAAGTGTTCGACCGGCCAGCCGATCTGCAATGCAAGGCAGTTAAAATCCGGCGCGACCCGGCGGATTGCGTTCCAAACCCGCTTAAGTTCGACGCCTTGTGTGATATCTTCATGCAGAGCCATCCAGAGCCTAAGCTTGAGCAGGTTCAAATTAGGAATTTTCGCCTCAAGCAAGTCCTGGAGCACTTTGTCAGACTCTTCGCGTTTTTTAGGCGGGATGAACAAACGGAAAATGCACAAACCATCAGATGCAATGACCCGATGGAGTATTTGAACGAATTGAAGGTGCTCGTGCGGATACTCCAGCAAGTTAAGTCCACCATCGCACAGCACGATGTCCCGCGAACCCGTCTGTAATGGCATGGTGGTCCAATCGGCGCATATCACGGCGGTTCGCGGTCCCGGCCAGACGGCGTCAATCATGCTCTGCGTGTGATCCACAGCCGACACGTCCGTTCCATTTGGCCATGGGAGGTGGTACAGTTCGGGGGTCACGCCGAGGATCAGCGCACGAGGCGCACCGTTGTCGCGCACCCAGGAGCCTATCGCATCGTTGAGGAATGCGATATCCTGCGCTGACGGGCGTAACGGCGGACCAACTTGCTCCCATATCCGCGCGATATCCGGCCAGTGTCCGGCCGCAGCAGGCACACAGTGTAGCTGCGCATGCTTGGGAGCTGCGTCGATGCATTGTGGTTTAGGATATTGATCTTTTCTGTTCATACTCAATATATACTGCTCTCGATTGAAAAATTCTGTAATATTCGATCAGAAAGCACCTTATGTCCGATAAACAGTGTATATGAAGGATTATACATTGGCAAAAGAAGAAATAGCTGAACTGGAAAGATTTCATCGTTCCTTGCGTGATAAATGTCAGGCCGATCGCGTCAAAGCGGTCATTGCTTTATCCAAGGGATGGTCGGCTGCTCGCGGGGCTGAAATTGGGCGTTTTCGGCACAGAATATGCGTTCAAAATACTGAAAAAATATTGCAGAATTCTCTTGCGTTGCCGGCAGCACGGTGGTACAATACAGCTATGGTGGGTTGGGGGTATTTCCTCTCCTCTCTCCCTCCGCGTCCCCCAGCCCACTTCCTTTTGTGGACGCGTGAGGCATGAGTGTTTTCTGTAGAAGCCTTCCAGCGGGAATAAATGAATTGTCGCCAAACGTCCGATTCTCGGCGCAGGGATTTATCGGGTTCGGGCAAGTGCCTTATCGGGCGGGTGCTGCAAATTACTTTTTCAGGGCGGTGAATCCGAAATGCTCAAGCAATTTCCAGGCTGATGGGAGGACAGCGGCGGCCAATGCTATCTTGAGGAGGTCGCCGGGAATGAAGAGATATAGACCGGGCGTTAATGCGTTTCTAATGCCTATCAGGCAAGAGAGCCAGAGCAGGCCAAAGGCGTAGATTATGATATTTCCGATAATCATCGCGAGGATGGTAGTCGAGATTCGGCGGTCCCATCCCCTCCGGGCAAGAGATCCAACAAGATACGCGGCGGGGACGAACCCGATGAGGTACCCCCCTGTCGGTCCAAAGAGTACGACAAGACCGGCCTTGCCCTGAGCAAAGACGGGCAAGCCGGCGGCGCCCTCGGCAATATAGGCGAGAAGACATAGGGCTGCGCGGCCTGGGCCAAGCAGAGCGGCCAACATTAAGACTGCAAAGGTCTGGGCGGTGATGGGGACGGGATAGCCGACTGCAACCTGAGCAGAGAGGGCGAGCAGCAAAGAGCCGCTGATTATCAAGGCGAGGTCATACAGAAGGGCGGACTTTTTTTCACAAGGCCTTACAAGGTCGGCTAAGGTCGCATTGGCCAGCATGTCTTCTCCATCAGCAAGAATAGTTCAATCGGCACAACGAACTCTGTGAATACCACACATTGCGGATTATTGTATTTGAAGCCGCCTTCGGCGTCAAATGTGATGTTGCAGACTTTTGGTCGGGTCGGGTGTCCGGCCGAACGGCAAGACGTGCGGCGCAGATTGGCCGTCAGCGGGATGTTATGCCTGTGCGTGTTCGAGGGTCTGCATCGGGTCAGGCTCGGCCTGCCGATTATCCTGTTCACCGGGCTTGAAGGGCAGGACCTCGGCGAACTGAACGGCAATGCGACGGAGGAAGCGATTTACGCTATCGACGCGACAAATATCAGCTGAGCGGGTGAAACTGGCCATATCGAACGAGCCATCAGGGCCATAGCAGGGAACACTGAATCGAGCGGTTATGTGCTGGCCCGGGTAGGGGCAACCGTCGTCGGCGTAACAAGTGAAGGCCGCCCCCCTGCTTGAGAGGTCAACCATTTGCCCCTGCGAGAGGGCCTCGTCGAAATTCTCTGCAAACCAAATGGGCCAGTAGTATCGCAGCCTTTTTTCTGTTCTGCGCTCGGTTTTCGTGTCCATTTCGCAACCTCGGAAATCAGATTGTCTCTTATCGTGTCAGAGTGAGAATCGACAGTTGCGGGAGGCGACTTTACAGAGGACCGCCGGGAAAATCGTCGCTGAGGGAGTTGATAAAGTCGATTGGCTCGTTTGGCGCAAGGATGCGGGGTCACAAGGTCAAACTTTTTTTGAGTTTTTCAGGCCTTCGCCGAGGATATTCCTATAATGTTTTTTCGCATCCGGCATTTCGGATTGTGCATCGAGTGGTTTGAGATTGCTTCGCTGCGCTCCAGTCGAAATGACAGCGTAGTAGCGGGACTTACGAAATGCGGTAAGCTGGGGGCGGTTTTGCGGCGGGGCTAATGGCGGGAACGGTCGTGGACGAGGCTGGCGAACTGGCGTCCTCGGTGCTGGAAATTGTCGAACATATCGTAGCTTGCGCAGGCGGGACTCAGTAATACAACGTCGCCGCTTACGGCAAGGCGGCCGGCCAGTTCAACCGCCTCGGCGAGAGAGGCGGCAAATTCGACTTTCGTACCTGGTATCTCGT
>CAYGZM010000094.1:0-14609 GCA_964354365.1 uncultured Pirellulales bacterium | reverse complement strand
AGTCTTCAAACATCTCCGGCGAGATCTCTTCCAGCGTCTTAGGCTGCCAGTGCAGGTCTCGCTCGATCGGCAGGCCCGTAGGACCTCGGACCTCTTCAAGCTCCGAGAGACTGAAGTAGCCAAGCTCATTGCAGTGACCGTCAACCAGTCCAAAGAACCTAAAATCGACTTCCCTGCCTGATTCATCAAGCACAGGTTCGCCTTCGATAGCATGCCATGTCCAGCTCGAATCGGGGGTGAAGTACGTAACCAGTGCAATTGCCTTGCCGCCTTTGCCATCCTGTGAATACAGTGGCGGCAGCTTCTTGCGGATTTCTTCAGTCAAAAGCTCCATGCCGCGGATCCGATTGTTGGCGGCCCTCTTGTCAGCCGTGACTACTGTGTCGCCGCCTACGCAGACAGCCCGCTCCTTTGGCAGGCTCAGCTCAGCCGCCAAGCCGCCTAAGAACTCAGCCATATTGCGGCTCTGCTGCTGCCGGGAGACTGGATCGGACTCAATTGCCGGTATCGGTTTACCGATGACTTCAACCTGCACCGGTTCAAGTTCAATGACTACCCTCCCATTCTGCTCCGAGTACCACTCGATGTACGGATACTTGACGTAGTCCTGGGGCGGCAGCCCAGCAGTTATGTCACCAGCATTTCCTGTGTGATGTTGGGCAAAGCTCCCCATGTATCCGGCCGCATCTTCAGGTGGGTCGGTTTCCGAAGCATCTCCTATGAAGTAGATCTTCGCACCGCGAATGTCCCTGTGAAAGTCGCCCTCCAGATCAAAGGTAACCTTGTCTTTCATACCGGCGAACTGCATCCAGCCTGTGACCTTGCCCAGACGGGAATTATCCAGCTCGCCCTCAATGAGGTACTCTGTTGGTCTCCAAGCCATTTGGATCACCTCCATTTCTAAAGTGCGATGGCACGCTTCACGTGGTAAGCGCGCCATCATGGGTTGAGTTAGTTGTTAGGTGCAAAAGAGAGAGTTCTCTTTCCGTTTGTGGGAATTGCTATGCTTCTATCCGTCTGTGCGCCGAATGTGAGTCGGCCTATCGGGTTCCGCCCCGGATCATGATGTGCCGTCCTCCGCAAAGGGGGATTTGAGCGTCTTGGTGGAACCGTTCTTGTATGCGATCACAACTGTCCTCTTTGTGTCAATGATGATCTTCTCCCAATCGCCTTTGACGGCATCGAGATTTCCCACTATCTTTGCTCGCAGATACTCGCCCGGCCCGATGATATTCGACCAGAACAGCTCAAGCTCCTCTCCAAACTGGTATTCCTGTGTATCATACGTATCACCATCTTCGTTCCAACCGCCGAGGTGGTACCATATGTCGGATGTGCTCAACTGCTGCCGGGCATCAGGCGTCACATAGACATGATCAGAACCGTGCCACGGCCTCTCACTCTGCTCAGCTGCCAGTACGGCCATAACCACATCAGATTCGAACACCTTGCCGTCGCTTGTGTGCGCTGTAATCCTTATGGACTCAACGGCAACGAGCAGCTCCGACCACATCCACTGTCTGCCGAGTTCCTTGCCGAGCTTTACCTGGATCTTGTCCACAGTAGGCAGTTTTGCCCAACTGTAGCCATCGTAGCTGCGGGAGATGCTCACCGGCAAAAAAGGCTCATCGAACTTCCCAAGGGCCGCCAAGAGATGAACATTCGCCCCGCATTTCTCATCCTCTTCATAGAGCCGCTCGCCGACCCGGTAGCACTTGGACAATGGAAAGTCCTTCGGCATTACCACTTCTATGGGTTCGGGAGCATCGCCGGTCAGTACACCCACATCAAAAGTCGGCTCTGCTTCCGGCAGCTTTATGCCAAGCTCAGCGGCATGCTTGTACTGCTCGTACGGCAACTTGTGCCTGCCTCGCTTCTCGATGAAGCGATAGGCCTCCTTCTCAATTGCCGCCTTGAGCGTTCCGAGGGCCTTATTCTCCACCAACTGGGTCCTGGCCGGGAGCATCATCCTAATCCCTGTCGGCTCCCCCGTCATATCTACCAGGAAGACCAGATTGTCGCTGACAGGGTTGTATGTAAACTTCACTACCTGGCCGTGGAAATTGACCATGACCGTGTCGCAGAAGTAATGATCTCTCCACTGGTTGTGCCACTGGTTCAGATGGTCCCTCTCGCGGACCTCTATCCTGCAGCCGAGCTCCGGGTGCGGCGCAGCCCTGCTCGAGGTAAATGGCTCCTGCGGGCAGCTCTTGCCGTCGACGACCACCTTCATTCCGCTGAATACCGCATGCCTCTTGACTACAGACAGCTCCCAGGGCTCATCTGCAAATGTAAGTACCGTGCCCTTGTCCTGATCATCGGCCTCAGTAAGCTGAATTGGTTTGCCTGTCCAGCCATCCTTGCTTATGACGATCTCCTTGCCCTTTGAGCTTATGGTCGACTTTCGCGGCGCAAGACAGAACAAGCCCACACCTGCGGGGTCCTCGGCCTCTTCCATCGCCTTGTCCCAGTCCGAATCTCCCAGGTCGAGCAGCTTCGAGAAATCATCAATCCCTTTCCCATTGTCCCGGACTGTAACAAGTCCTTTTTCATTTGTGATGGTAACTTGCGTTGCACCTGCACGCCTGGCGTTCTGCAGGATCTCGATTATCCTGCCATCCAGTGTGCCTGTGAAAAGCCTGTCGGCCTTCGACAGTAATCTTTTGCTGACCTTTGCTTGTATTGTGTCCATTTCGAGTACCTCCTTTTCGTGAGAGTGCGGTGGGGCGCCCTTATGCTCAAAGCGTCCCATCTGTGTAAGCGTTTTGAAAAGGGCCCTCTGGAACGTCCAGGGGGTCCTTGACGAGTATGTATTATCCAGCCGGCTTGCAAACCAGGCATGGGCCCCCCTGTAAAACAAGACAACGAAAGACGCACGTAAGACAAGAACATCCTGGCAGAAACTGATAGAAGAAGGCCTCTTCTGGGAAAGCGGCGGCTAAGCAGAATCGTGAACCGTCTTCATGCAGCACAATACCCTACTTCATGGAACGTTCGGTGTGCAGTAAGGGATGTCGGAGCGTTGCGATTCCGATGTCCCTGTTGTTCTCATAATGCTCTGAGTATGCGGATTGGATGCGTGTGCAACCAAGCCGGGATTGAAATTAATGTGTTTTTTGTGAATATGATGGGGTCAGCGCCTCTCGCCGGGCGGACGAGGTGTCTGTGTGAATTTGTCGACAAGTTCATATTGACGGCGTCAAATTTCATCTTCATCAGCAGCGAACATACGCTCAAGGCGCCGTAAGGCCCCTTTTGCTGTGTATTTCGCCTCCGTGAGAGGGGATTCTTTATCGAGGAGAGGCAGGCCCTGCTCAGACTGCGCCAAGTTCGACAGATCCTTCTTAAAGTGTGAAACCACCAGGCTCTGTATGGATTTTGAATCACCTTTGTAGGTATCTTCTGAACTCATGCGGTCTCTTTCGCACCGACATTAAAAAGGCTTTGCCTCGCACCGTGCCGACCGTGCCGCGGGGCTGCTACCGTGTAGAGATGGCCGGAATCATCAACTGGGCCAATAAGGGGGCCTGTATCGAGCAAATCCTGGTGGAAATTACGGATGTCCTTGTAGCGCGTAAGTAAGTGCCCGCTCGTTTAAGACAGAAACTGCAGGTGCGCAAGGCTCGATGCGAGGTCACACCTGGGAGCGGGATTTCATCAGGAGAGAAGTTTATTAGCTGCAAATACCAAATATAGGATATGAGCCAGACACACAGGCAATGTGAATTGGCGATCCAAGAACTTGATATCGACCGCCTAATGGCCCGGCTGGACAGGATGGACATACTCTTGTTGAAGCGATTCTACGTCACGGGCAGACCGCACCCAGATGATACCAGCAGTTATGTCCTGAGAATACTGGTCGATGAATTCCAGAGAGACCACCGCTTAGGAAAGAAAGCTGCTTCGTACCATACGATCCGCCATCGACTGGAAAACCTGAGGGCTTTGGGTCTGATCGGTAAGATCCCCATGACAAATCCGACTGTCTATTTTCCTTTGGACCGTATAGCGACGGACATCAAACGCCTGATCTTGAAGTTCGCTGCCGAACTTGTGGGTGTAGTACCGATGCGCCGGAAGGTGGAGATGTGAAACGAGGAAGGCCTGCATTAAGAATGACTTTTCGGGAAAGAATCAGCCGTGTTCTTGGCCAAAATCCATACCCGGTCACGGTCCGATCCGTCCAGCGGGGTATGGTGGAAACGTACGCATATTCGGCAAGCTGGCATACCATCAAGAAATACCTCGAAGAGTTGGTCGTCGAAAGGGCAGCTTTTCGGCAATCACTTCCAACGGAGAGCAAACACAAACCATTGGTGCTCTATCTAATGCGCGGATCAAAAGCGCAATGATGAGGGAATTTCTGCAAAGATTTTTAATAAATTCAAAGCAAGTAGTTGTGAACTAATCCGCCCCTCCGTTTGCCGGCGTCGGCAACGGCAACGATTTTCCGGGTACACGATCCGCCGCCTATCTACGTCTGGTCAAGTGCGCAGAGAATACAGGGTAGAGCTATTGCAAATATAACACTGTTATATGTTATATGTAGAGTGAGTCGTTTAGTAGTACAGCGCCGCCGTCAGGAACTTGCACTGCCTGTTTTTAGAATTTTCAAAATGTTTGCAGAAAACATTCAAAATCTTTGCACTAATTATGCAAAATGTTTGCAGAAAATCCGACCCGGGCGAAAATCAACCTTAGATTTATAAAGTGCCCCAGCCAAGAGATATACATGGAGTTGGCGGAGCTATCTCGGCGCATCGCAGAAGAGGCAAGACGACTTGAAGCGGAGATGGAATCCCTTCGTCTCGCATTTGATATGTATGATCCGAATAGATCGACTGAGTCGATTGAGTCAACGCTGAGTCGAATCGAAGAGCGACTCATAGAGGTGCATGATCATACGGGCAAGCTTGTCGAGCGAGTCCCCGAGAACCTTACACCGATACTGGCTGAACTAAGGGAAGCGGTTCTTGTACGAATCGACTTATGGAAGAGCCATATAACCAGGTCGGACAGATCGACCCAGTCGAATGAGTCGAACAGGTCGGCGGAGACAGGGGGCGATTGGCTAGGGGAAGCCATAAACGGTTTGACCCCGCAGGAGAAGAGACTCTTTCAGGTGTGTTTTGAATGCGGACTGGTGACCTATAGGGAACTTGCTGATCGGCTCGGCATTACTCCGACCTCGGCAAAGAACATCGTGAACCGGCTCTTTCAGAACACAGATAAACGTGCGTTGTTTCGGAAAGAGTGCACACACGGCGTCGCGAAGGTAGCGGTAGATGAGACAGTCCAGCGACAGATCCTCAAGGGACGGCAAAAGGATTCATCAGCAAAGGAAATGAGACGGGTTCAGCGCCCGCTGAGACGATGATGTGTGAGCCTCAACAGCCTGCCCGGGCCACCAGCGCCTTTATGTTCGATCGCAAGGAAGTCGTTGCGGGCCAGTAGGGCAACATACTTGGAAAACGTTCTTTGTGCAACCGGCTCGATGGACAGCTTGCCGCATATGGTCTCATAGAGGCTTCGCAAGCTCGTAGAGGATATCTGCCTGTGTTTCTTAACCAGCTCGTAAACGAGCCGCTGATGCTCAGGAAGGGATTCTATTCGGCGTTTTTGCTCGGATCGCGCCCATGTTGACCGATCCGAGGGGATGTGTTTTGAGCCGATTCGTTCGGCATGGTCGTTTTCCGCAGCAAGGGCAGCTTGGAATAGAAGGCGCAGCGCCACCCTCGCATCACCCTGAGCCAACGGGGCAATTTCCTGCAGTGTGTTCGTGGAGAAGGCGCACGGCGTCAGTGTATCTCGAGCTCTGTCAGTGAGGATGGCCTCAATTTCGGCGGTCGAATACCTCGAAAAGTGCACCAGCACCGGCGAGAGCCTGGACTGGTTCCTCACCTCAAGGCTCAAGAAGGCCCACTCGGTGTTTGAAATGCAGAAAAGCCCTGCCCTTGGCAGTTGAAGGAGTCTGTAGATGATTGAGCTCTGTTCCTTAGGCATCGGACGGTCGAACTCATCCAGGATAATCAATGTCATCCTGTTCCGAAGCGCCTGACTCAGTCTGGACAGCTTAACGTTGGTATCTTGGGCGTCAGCGCCGAGCACCTTCAACTGTTCACACAAGGCTTGAACCACGGAGTACAGAGTCGGCCGTTCCCAGCAGTTCACATAGAGAGATACTCGATGCGCTGACTGACAGAATTCGCCGGCTACCTTGCGAGCCAAAACTGTCTTGCCACTGCCAGCCGGGCCGTATAACCAGGCCGAGAAAGGGGCAGCGCCTTTCTCCATGGGCCTCAGGCATTCACGCAGCCTGTCCATCTGTTTGCTTCTGCCTGTAATCTTGTGTGGAATGGTCTCCGGCATAAGAAGGTCGGCCCTGCTGATGATTCTCGAATCGGAATTGAAGTCCATGACATCACCGGTTGGCGTCTGCCTTTCACCACTCCCGAATAGTAATAAGCAGTAAGCTTTATATGCTTTTGGGTGTCCGCCCGGCACTGCACGCGCGATAGGCTTATAAATGGGAACGCCAAATCCACAGGCATGGGAAAGGAGTATCCCTTGGGTATGCTGCTGGAAGGGTGGATAGACTTCTTGCACGACCGCGGCCATAGCGTGGAGCTTCTCAGAGAGACCCCGAACGTAGTTGTCTCACACGGCAAAAAGGACAACAGCTTCAGATGGCTTCTGTTTGCGGCCGCAGGACGGGTAAAGGTTCTGAGGCCCGCCGAGCGGAAGAACCTTGTTAATGAGATTCAGAATGCACAAAAGGCAAAACAGAAACCGTATGTCGTAGTGCGTTTTGAGTTGCCGGCGGCGAAGATAATCGTGAAGCCTGCGGATAAGGTTCTTCAAACCGGCCGCATAGGTTCCGCCCGCGGCGGCATAGCCTGGTTGAGATGACAGGGTCTGCTTGGAGTATATGGCCGTTGAAGAGAGGATCGCGGATAGGAGTAAAAAGAAGGATACAGGCAGCCCTGTCTACAACCATCAGTCCGGTGATGACAGCGATCCAACGATTCTGCTTTCTGAAAGGATTGAGAATCTTAGGCAGGCTGTAGAGGAGATAGACGATGCCCTTGCCGAAAGAAAGGTCCTCAGCGAGCGATTCTTAGAACAGATCGAAGAGGAGAAGCAGGAAGTGAAACACCACCTGAGGTTCCTGAACGAGCCCTGGAAGACCGGGTTCTTTCCGGAGATTGAGTTCTTGAGGCTGAGTTTCCACAAGAGCATTACCAGCAGGGCCAAGGACAGCAGGGCTGAGGAGTTGAAATACTGGCAGGATACCGTCAGGCTCATTATGGACCGGCGGAAACTCGTGGATGAATACAAGGAGCTTCTGGCAGCCAAAAAGAGGTTGATGCAGTAATGAAGATCGAAGACGTCTTCTACAAGCTCAGGCCGATATGGGGCAAACAGCTCGACCTGTTGTGGCAGGAATACCTGGTTGCGGATGCCCCCTTACAAAGGGTAATTGAGAAGATCCTTCGGCTCCAACTCGCCCGCAAGCTGGGTGAGACCTTCGAATCCGAGAACCTGCTGTTGAAACCGCCACCTGAAGACCTAGCAAAAGGGCAGTACCCTATAGGAACCATCCATTATGGTAGCAACAGCTACTATGAATTCGGCCTGAAGGAAGATGAATTCATCCAGCACATAGGCATCTTCGGGCGATCCGGTTGCGGGAAAACCAATCTGGCCTATCTGATACTCCAGAAACTCGTCAAGGCCGACAAGCCCTTTTTGGTCTTCGATTGGAAGAGGAATTACCGGGACCTGCTCACTCGCCCAGAGTTTTCAGATATGCTCATCTTCACAGTGGGCCGGGATATCTCGCCCTTTCGGTTCAATCCCTTGGTGCCGCCGCCGGGGACGCCAGCGAAGGTATGGCTAAAGAAATTGATCGAGATCATGTGCCACGCGTATTTCCTGGGTGAGGGTGTATCGATACTCCTGCTGCGGACGATTGATTCGCTCTACAAGGATTGCGGACTCTATGAGGGCGAGGCCAAAGGCTACCCCACGATTGCCGACGTCCGAAAGTGGCTTAGCGATTACAAGGCCAAAGGCAGGGAAGGTGGTTGGATGGAATCGGCTGTGCGCGCCGTGGAGACCCTATGTTTCGGAGAGGTGGGCAATGTTCTAAACGAAGGCGCCTTCTTTGACATTCCTAAGATACTGGACAAGCGCGTAGTGCTTGAGCTTGATGCCCTGGTCAACGCCGACAAGACCTTTCTTATTGAGGCCCTGCTCTTGTGGATACATCATTATCGAATGGGACAGGAGCAGCGCGAGAGATTTAAGCACGCGATAGTCATTGAAGAAGCACACCACATCCTCCTGCGGAAGAAGCAGGAAGCAACAGGCGAAGAAACTGTCACAGATGTTCTTTTGCGAGAGATTCGAGAACTGGGCGAATCGATTATCTGCCTGGATCAGCATCCAAGTCTGATCTCCAAACCGGCCCTGGGAAATACCTACACCACCTTTGCCATGAACCTCAAGCACAGGGGCGATATCGCCATGATACAGGATTCCCTGCTGCTGGACTCGGAACAGGCAAGTTATTTGGGTCGCCTGGAGGTCGGTTGGGCCATTGTCAGACTTCAGGGACGTTGGTTCTGGCCGTTCCTGGTGAAATTACCTGTTGTCAGTCTGGATAAGGGCGCGGTGACGGACGCAAGACTGAAAATACTCCAAAGACAGAACCAAGAAGCGTTTTCCTGCCTCTTGAGCAGATACGGAGGTTTCTCTTCAGTTATTTTGGCCCAAGAAGGAATCTCTATCCCCAAAAAGGCCCGAGAAGAAGGTATTCTTCGGTCTCTCGCTGAAGCTAAAAGAGAAGGATTAGAAGATAAGAAGGAAGTGTGCGCAATTAAGCTGACAACGCAGGAAAGAGATTTTTTGATGGATGTATGGCAACATCCAACATCATCAGTTACAGAACGATATAGCCGTCTTTGTTTTTCATCCTGTCTTGGTAATAAATTACAGATTTCACTTCTCTGTTCTTCGCTTATTTCTTCTTCTGTTGTTATTCTTCCAAGAGGAAGAATAAAGATATTAACGTTGACAGAAAAAGGGAAAGGAGTATTAGGAATAGACCAGGGGACATCAGACCGTCATGGTGGTCCGGAGCATAGGTATTGGATCAGTACAATTGCAGAACACCTTAAGACTCAAGGTTTCAAAGTCACTGAGGAGGCCCCTATAGGAGATGGCAAGACAATTGATATTGTCGCCTCACGAGAGGGAAGAAGAATCACCTTTGAGATCGAGACCAGCAAATCCGACGTCGCTGCAAACGTCAGGAAATGCCGTCAGGCCGGAGTGGATAAAATCGTTGTTGTGACCACGTCTACTCAAGCAGACAAGAGAATTCGAACTGCTTTGGCAGACACTCCGCAGGTGGAAGTTGCCAACACCACGAAGGTACTTCAGCAAGATTGGAGAGGTTTTGAGTAATAGCTAAATCAGTCCCACCGTTGACGCCGGCTGCCTTCAACTTTCTGAAAAAACTCCCCCAAAGCATCTTCCGGGCAGATATTCAAGTATATTGCCGTTGTTTCGAGGCGGTCGTGCCCTAAGAGCTTACGCAAAGAGGCAATACTCAGGCCCCTTTTCACACAATTTGTGGCGAATGTGTGCCGCATGATATGAGGCGTCACAGGTTTCGTAATCGCAGCTCTGTCGGCCACCTTTTTAACAAGCCGTTGGCCGTTGCGGACAGATATGCCAATTTTGTTATTCGTGGCGAAGTATAGCTCGAACAACTTCTTCACTCGCAGAGTCAGCGGGACTACCCGGCGTTTTCTGCGAGAACCGTACCTGCCTCCCTTGCCCCAGACTACGATCTGGTCTTCCTGCCACTGAATCTGTTCGCGTCGCAGATTGCAGAATTCGCTGATACGCAGCCCTGTATCAAGCAGCGTCCAAATAAGCAGTTTCTCGCGGAAGCTCCAGCATGCGTTGATCAGCCGGTCGTATTCCTCACTGTTCAAAGGCTCACGCACGAAATTATAGGCCATGTTCTACTATTGTCGTGATCCCTTATAAAGGCGACAGTTTTGACGCAATCCGCGGCCCAGGTTGAGCGTAAGTGGCACTACGAACCCTCACTTTTGTCGCAATTAGGGGTGGAAGGCGACATTGCCAGCCTTTGATAAGGATTTGACATAATATGAAGTTTGTGGTTAGATTCAAGACACTGAGGTATTTCGGGCTGGCGATGTGGCGTATTCTCTCTTCCCGACGTTCTGTAGTCAGTGGAACCCGAAGCATCGATCATCAGTATCAGGAAGGTCAAATCTGTATGAGTGCGGTGTCCGACATTCGGACAGGACAAATCGTATCGGGTTCGCTTTTTGAGGAACCCATGAGGGTTGAGACAGTCCGTACGGACGAGTCGGAGACTGTTGTCTTGGGGCTCGTGGGCACCAAATCAGAGCGGTTCAGAAGCGTTACACTTTCAGCCAATGACTTCGACACGTTGACAATCCGCGACGTGTCCTTCACATTCAACGGGAACGGTGACCTGCTGCGTTTGGGCTTGCAGGCCTATTCACTGGGGATAGCGTATGAGTTCGACCCCTATTTCGGGCTTTCTATTTCTCGGGTTGATCCACTGCCTCACCAGCTCGAAGCGGTGTACGACTACATGCTTAAACTTGCACGCGTCCAATTCCTTTTGGCAGACGATGCAGGAGCAGGCAAGACCATAATGGCTGGCCTGCTCATCAGGGAACTCAAGCTCAGAGGACTGCTTGAACGAATCTTGATTGTCTGCCCGGCGAATCTCTCCTTCCAGTGGCAACGGGAGCTGAAAGAGAAGTTTGACGAGAAATTCTTGGTGCTTAAAGGGGGGGATATACGGGATCAATTCGGCGTGAATCAGTGGCTTGAGCAAAGCCAAGTGATTACATCACTCGACCTTGCGAAGCGGGATGAGATTCTACCTGGTTTACAGCAGGTCCATTGGGATTTGGTCGTGGTGGATGAGGCTCACAGAATGTCGTGGACTCCACCTGCTCGTAAGACAGCGAGGTACGCCTTAGGCGAACTGCTGAGAGACACGACCGACCACCTTCTGCTTATGACAGCCACCCCACACAAAGGAGACCCATCTAATTTCAGTCTTTTCCTTCAGCTTATTGACCCGGATGCTTATGCCGATGTCCGATCGATACAGGAAGCAATGGAACATCGTCGTGCACCGTTCTATCTTCGCAGAACGAAAGAAACAATGGTGTACTTCCCCGAACGCGGGGAGGACGGTACGTGGGTGGCCCAGAAAATCTTCACGAAACGGATTCCGCACACCGTGGATTTTCAAATTGATGGGGCCGAGTTCGAGTTGTATCGGGATATTACCCGATTTGTGAAGCGACAGAGTTCACGGGCCGCCGCTCAGGAAGATGACCCTCGGGTAAGGGCGGTCGGCTTTTTGATGTCTCTTTACCAGCGCCGTCTTGCCTCCAGCACCCATGCTGTCCGTAGGTCTTTGGAGAATCGGGCCAATCGACTCGAAGAGGGACTCAAGAAAGCTAAAGAGTTGGTTTATCTCGCACCACCGGAATTACCGACGCAGGAGGAACTTGAGGAAATGGAGGATTCCGAGCGTGAGCATCTCGAGAAGATACTCGAGGCCATAACTCTTTCTCAGAATGCCAATCAGGTTAAGGAAGAAGTTGTTGAGCTTCGAGAGCTTGCGGCCCAGGCCCAGACAGTAGAGGACATGGGGGTAGAGGCAAAGCTATCGCGATTGAAGGAGCTGCTTCACACCGAGGGTTTCTTTGATGATCCCAGCAAACGCCTTCTACTGTTTACCGAGTTCAAGGATACGCTTGACTATCTTCTTGATCGCCTGGAGTCTTGGGGATTTCGGGTGAGCTGCATACACGGCAGTATGAGGCCGGGCTCACGAGATGAGCCGGGGACACGTTTGCACGCCGAACAGCAGTTTAGAGATGGAGAAATCCAAGTCCTTGTGGCTACCGAGGCAGCCGGTGAAGGCATCAATCTGCAGTGCTGCAACATCCTGTTCAACTACGACATCCCTTGGAATCCAAACCGCCTCGAACAGCGGATGGGCCGGATACACCGGTATGGCCAACGCAAAGACTGCCTCATCTTCAACTTTGTCGCAACTAACACCATCGAAGGCCGTGTCTTGCAGCGTTTGCTGGAGAAACTGCAAGAGATTCGCAATGCTCTCGATGACGACACTGTGTTCAACGTGGTTGGCGAAGTGTTGCCGGCAGCGCACATTGAGCGAGTTTTGCGGGACTACTACGCCGGCAAGTTAGGCGATGTTGACCTGGAAGACCGATTGCTCCAAAACGTTGACGAAGGCCATTTCCGGGCCATTTGCCAGAACGCTCTGGAGGGATTGGCATCCAAGAAACTGAATCTGGAGATGCTCATCGAGCGGCGCGCACTCGCCCAGGAACGACGTGTTGTCCCAGAGACTGTTGCCCGTTTCATCCGTGAGACGGCTCCCCATGCTCAGTTCAACATCAAAGAGGTGCCTCGCTATCCACACGCTTTTGAGCCGAGCCGGACACCATCTGTACTACGAAAATATGAGAGTGAACCCGACTGGCGTCTGCCGGCTATTGTTGACAGATATCCTTGTTGCTCGACCGACCGCGACGCCGCAGAAAAGAATAATCTCGAATGGATAACACCGGGCCACCCTTTATTTGAGGCCTTGCGCCGACACACATACACTCTTGCTCAGGACGTATTCTCCAAAGGCGCGTGCTTTTACTCTCTCCGCCACGAAATGCCATCACGTCTTGATTTCTACAGGGCACGAGTCGTTGATGGACTCGGCCATATTGTCCACGAGCGGCTCTTTGCCGTAGAGCTGGCCGAAAACGCTGAGCCTCGTTTGCAGGATCCAAGCACACTTGGCAATCTCTCTCCTGCAGAGCCGGATGATGCCCTGCCTCCTGTGGCCACACTTCCTGAAGCAACCACCTGGCTAAACGAGTACGCCTTTAGGCCATTCCTCGAAGAGGTGCGAGCTGAGCGGGTCGCTGAAATCGAGCGCATCGAGAAGCACGTGGAGCTATCGTTAACCGAATTGATTCAGAAGGCCGACGAAGAGATTGGCAAAGTCGCGGCAGAATTGGAACGAAACGTCGCGGGCACAGCCGGCAGAATGGCTCAAGCCGAGGACCGGCACTCCAAGCTGCTTGCGAGACGCGAAAAACGCCGCCAGGAGCTACAACGCGAAAGGTCCTTAACCCTTCAGGGCATACAGCGAATAACCAGCGTGCTTATCCTGCCCCATCCTGAGAGAGAAGCACCCGATGTCCGCAAGCTCAGGCCCAACAAGGAGACCGAAGAAATCGCTATGCAGGTCGTTATGGAGTGTGAGAAAGCCCAGGGCAGGCAGGTCTATGATGTACACGAGAAGGATCTTGGCTATGATATTACGAGCCTTGACCTTACTTCCGGCGAACTGCGGCTCATCGAGGTCAAGGGTATTGGTGCGGCTACAGGCACCGTGCTTCTGACACCTAACGAGAAACGTGTCGCAGAAGATAGGCCCGAATGCTATTGGCTCTACGTGGTCACGAATTGCAGTACGGAGCCAACGCTCCAGGAACCAATCAAAGACCCAACTCGGTTCCAGTGGCACGAAGTAAAAAAGGTCCAGCATTATTGGCTCGATTGCAGCGACCTTGAGATGAAGGATTGACGTTACATGGTGTTGTACTTCGCATATGGTTCAAACATGTGTTTTCGGGAAATGAAGGACACGTGTCCGTCTGCAAAGTTCAGGTGTATAGCTTTGCTCCCAGACCATCGGCTGGCGTTTACCCGGAAGTCCATCAGACGTTGCTGCGGCGTCGCCGATGCCGTGGCAAATCCTGGGAGGGAGGTCTGGGGCGTTGTCTACGAGATAGCCGATGTCGAACTCGGCGATCTTGATTCACGGGAAGATTACCGCGAGGGCAGACCGCAAGATCAGAATTCCTATAACCGATGCCAGGTGGAAGTCCACAGGAATGGCGATGTGAAAGACAGTACTCCGATTTGGATATACTTTGCCAATAGGAAGAAGAGTCCTCCTCTCCCCAGTAGGGAGTATAGAGACCTGCTGGTCGGAGGGGCAAGGCACTGGAAGCTGCCCCCTCGCTACGTCAAGATGCTTGAAGAAATACAGGTTAGCAAATGATTCCGAAGGAATGTAAACGGTTGGCTGAGGTGGATTTTCCTATTGCGGTGGTTTCAAAGCATTCGGCGAGGGAAAAGTCCATTCGGCAGGGGCACCCCTGCACTCTGCATCTTTGGTGGGCGCGTCGGCCGTTGGCGGCCTGTCGGGCGATGCTACTGGCGTTATTGCTGCCGGACACGTGTGATGAGCATTGCCCCCCCGACTTCAAAGACAAGGCCCGGCAGCTTCTAGCAAAGACCGAGGGCAACATTGGTGGAAGTGACGAAGACCTGCGGAAAGGTCTGCTGCACTTCATCGGCGACTTCTCAAACTGGGACCTGTCAAATCATCCCGTTTACTTAGAGGTTGGACGCGGTTTGGTGAAGGCCGCCCATCCGGAAGAAACGCCCCTTGTCGTGGATCCATTCGCAGG
>CAYGZM010000093.1:0-14749 GCA_964354365.1 uncultured Pirellulales bacterium | reverse complement strand
TTGTCCGCAAATACTTCGGCCTCTCCGCAACCTACGGTATCGCCAGACCCGACGGCTTCTTCTTCGAATTCAAATACCTAAACCCCGACTAAGAACCAACCCCCCGCAATATCCGGCCTCTTAATACCTTTCGCCAGTCTTAACAAATACTGCCTTGCATTGACGCCCGACCAGGCCGGAGAGAATAAACGCCGATAACGACCGCCAATATCAGAACCACTAAACCAAATATCATCAGCCTGAATCTGTTCATAATCATCTCCAACTTTTCATCGCCTCAAAAAATGGTTTCTCTTTTCCTGCTCCCAAGTCATTTTGCTCTGTTAAAATACTCGGCTTAACCGAAGTTATGAAGTATTCACACTTTTTATCCATCACACCTATTGACCCGTAATCCTTCCTGGTAAGTTCAACTTCTTGCTCCTATTTATCAGGCACAAAATCTAATTTCATCTTTACGTAAGCTAAATTGCCTCCCAACGGATAAACCACGTGCAAGTTATTATACTTATCAAATGCCGCAGCAATATCATCGATATAGGGTACTACATCTACCCTACCTACGAGAACATCCTCGTTCTGCCAGACACCTTCCCGCTTTACCCTATGGATAAGATTCCCTCTTCCGTTGACATATAGAAGATGGGCATTGCCGAGCGAATCGACTTTGACCTTGGGAAGAAAGCCATCGGCGACTTTCTCAACCTTGCCAGCTTTGCCTTGATTGTAATCCCAATAGAATATATTTGATTCGATATATTTAACCTCGCCTGGCTTTGTCTGAATCATCGTCTTCTTCCATAAAAAGACAACGAACACATTATCGCCCAAGGCATCCATCGAAATCTGTCCATAATCATACCGAATCCCTTTATCCTTTTCGACTCTAGGGGTATCTGTATATATAGGGTTCGTCCGAGTCACCTTTTTCTTTTTCAAATCGTAAGCAGCGTGATGCAGTATGACTGGTGTAAACTGCTCTTTCGGCCGACCCCAGGCACGTTCTTCTTGTTGCCGGAATCCCAAAAAGTGTACTAAGTCTTCTGTTTGTACTATTTGCCTAATATAATATGTCTCATCTGTTTTGCCGCCGTAACGCAGCTTCTGGGATTTGCCGGGGTGGCCGTCTTGAACCTCTATCAAGAAGGGTTTCACATAGGCAATTCCGTGGCCACCTGACAAATAATTAAAAAGAGTCTCACCTGTATCAGTTGGGGACACGTATGGAGAGGCAAGAACGTAATATGAATCAGGGATTTCTGGAACAGGTATCACGCGCACTATGCTTCCGGGTGCAGAACGGTCAATAAGGGAGCCCGCAGCGTCGATGGCAGCAATTTCCTCTGTGTTATGTCCAAGCCTGCGAATCACAATCTTGTACATACCAGAAGCTTTTCCTGAGCCACTGGCCATGTAAAGCTGGCCATCTTTCTCAAACACATTCAAGAGACCTGCTGCGTCCATCCAGGAGCCTTTCGTGTAAAGAAAACTGCCCTCATCAGCTCTTATACGCAATACGGCCTCGGGGAGATTACTGTTTTCAGTAATGAATAATTCGACAGACGCAATATGGCCAATATCGACAGTTCCCAGGCGAATGGTTTTTGCCTCTATTATGTGTGCTGCCCAAGAGGAGCCGCACAAACACAGAAACATAAATAGATTAATCAGGGTAAACTTAGCCATGTATCTACATCCTGGAATAAATACCACATTTCTTCCATCGTTTTGGTCCATTTTTGGGCCTCCAGGTATGCGGAGTCAAGGATCCTCTTAGGATCGTCAGGATCATCAGACGGAGAATACGGATCGTCAGGTTCGTGGAGTGCCATAGCATGGGTCAATACACCGTAACCCTTACCACGATGGCTGAAGTAGTCTTGTCCCATATGCATAGCTACTTCGAATCTTCTCGGATCGGCTGATCGCAGCGCCAGACCGACCAAGAATTCAGCTCCACTGGCTCCTTGCAGGGGCTTAAAGTGCAAGTCGGTACCTAACCCTATAGGATAGGGTAAGATATTCCATGGGTGGGTCCACAACTGGTTATCAAGTCTTGCATAATCAAAGTCACCCCGGAGATATCCAAAGTCGCTATGGCCATGCCATAATGGGCGATCCGTATTGTCCCATAAGTTTTCTGCTCTAAGTGCTCTCTCGAGTTCCTGGTCTGAAAAAGTATAGGCATTACTCATGCCGAGGTTATGTCCCAGATAATACCTTAAACCATCGTCCCAAAGGCCTCTCGGATCCATCCTATTTACCGGCTCATTACTGCAATACAAATATTTGTGCAGCGTCAATGGCTCTTCAAACTCGCCGAAGACGGGGTCGCGGGCGGTGAATCTGGCGATAGCGCGGTTGTACTGCCTTGCCCGCAGGTAGTATTCTCCAATCTCTTCGTCGTAGAACTGGCCGGTGAAACGGAACGGGTCGGCGAACGTCCCGCCGGATTCTATAGACTGGCCGAACGGCTCGTAGGTGTAGTACTTCTGGACGAAGCCGGAAGTATTGATTATCTGCCGGACGGAGCCGAGTCTGTCGTGGAGGTAGAAATACTTAGCCGCGGTGTGCGGGCCATTGTGCTGGGCGAGTACCTGGCTATTTCCGTAGATATAGGTTTTCACGATATTTCCGCTTGCCGGCTCAATTTCCATCAATATTACCGGCAGCTCGCCCACGATGTCAACGATGTACTTGCGCTTGCTCGCCTATACCGGAGTGCGCTCACTGACATACCCCCGCTCCCTCCTCAATCGACGAATGCCAAATCATCAATAGTCAATGGTCAATGTATGACTTTGTTCAGGGGATAAGTGATGATGCCCGATGCGCCAGCTCGCTTGAGGGCCGGGACTAAGGACCGCTCAATCTTCTCGTCGATGATGACCTCTATCGCCGCGTAATCTGAATCGGCCAAGGACGAAACGGTCGGGCTTTTCTCGGCGGGCAGAATTCCCAGAATGCTCTTGAGGTCCGCCTTCTTTACGTTCAGCTTCAGGCCGACTTTGCTGCGGGCCTCGATCGCTGCGTTCAGCAGTATCGAGATATTCTCAATCTTCTGGCGTTTGAATTCGTCCTCCCACGCACCCTTATTCGCAATCAGCCTCGTCGTGGATGTCACCACCGTATCTATTATCCGCAGATTATTCTCCCGCAGTGACGCGCCCGTCTCGGTCAGCTCCACTATCGCATCGACCAGCCGGGCCTTGACCTCCGTCGCCCCCCAGCTAAACTCCACTTTTACCTTGATACCCTTTTCCGCGAAGAATTTCTCCGTCACCTTGACCAGCTCGGTCGCAATAATCCCCCCTGCCAAATCCTTCGGCTTCTTGACCTTCGACTCATTCGGCACCGCCAGCACCCACCTGGCCGGATTGCTCGTCCTCTTGCTGTACGCTAACTCGCACACGTCCACCACGTCGGAGCCGTTCTCCATTATCCAGTCGTACCCGGTGATTCCCGCGTCCAGAACCCCGTCCTCGACGTACCGGCTCATCTCCTGCGCCCGCAGGATTATGGGCTCTATTTCGTCGTCGTCTATCCGCGGCAGATAGCTTCTGTCGGAGCCCAATATCCCGAACCCGGCCTTGCCGAAAAGCTCAATAGTCGCCTGTTGCAGACTCCCCGCCGGGATACCTAATTTCAATACCTTATTCGACATCTTCTCACTCTCATTATCTCATTCATCGAGTTAAGAAGTGTAAAGTGCCTAAAGTTGAAAGTGGCCTAAAGTGGTCGAATTCGATGGTGCCTGAGACGCCAGTGACTTTAGCTCACTTTAGCTCACTTTAGCTCACTTTAGTTCACTTTAGTTCACTTTAGCTCACTTTTGACCTTCTTTTTGTGCCGAGTATCACTTCCCATCCTTCGTTTCGGCCTTTGTCTTTTTCTTCCGGGTCGTCTTGGCCTTCATCGGTTTGCCCGCGTGAGCTTCGCTTTCACGTCGCAGGAGCCAGTAAAACTCGTACCCGTTCTTGGCCGCTATCTGTTTGGCCAAGAAGCCCTCGATCTCCTCCTCATCGGCCTCCGGGTGGACCAGCTCACTCTTGCGAAGATATTCCAACGTCTTTGCCGTAAGGGGTATGGCGTGCCCCCCAAACGCCGTGAGCATGCAGTAATCGACGACGAACCGGCTGACGCCATCCATTTTTTCGAGTGCGTTTTTCGCCGGCCTTTTGCCCATTTTCTTTAGCGATTCCAGGCTTATCCTGTGATGCCCGTCGAACACGGCCCGAAGGACCTTGGTAACCGTCAAGGCCACCTCCCGAGTAACTGGGGTGTCCTGCTCTATCATATCGACAATTTCCGCCGGCCGCGATACACGCAGGTCGTTCAAATCCACGAAATAGTCGCTGAATCGTTTCATCGCTGCCTGGGCGTCTTTGTCGTCTATGTGCTCGCTGATCATCGCATAGACCAGTGCGTCCGCCGGCTCATCGTAGGTCAATTTCTCGACTTGCGGATGCTTCTTTTTCAGCGTCCGGTACAGGCTTTGCACTTTCTTGGAGTAGTCCTTGCTGTTCTTCATATCATCCCTTCGGCCGAACCGCCCCCGATGCCGGGCTGCTCACGCCGTGCGTCCGAGTCTTCTCCGTTGCGCCTTTGCTTCATCTCGCCGACCGCCTGGTCTATCAGCCGCATAGTCTCGAGCGTCTTCTTGAATTGCTCATCCCTGTAAAAATGCAGAACAGGGCAGAACTTGCTCTGCACTCTACGGGCAACCAGCGACTGTATTCGGCTCTTCGCGTGCTCTATCGCCGCAAATGTCTTGTTCTGTCCCGGCTCGTCCTTGCCGAAAATGCTCAGATACACGTCGGCCCTTCGCAGGTCGCCCGCCACATCCACTCGCGTAACGCTGACAAGCCCCTCAATCCGGGGATCGCTCAAGTGCTGCGTTATTGCGTCGCTGACTGCTTCTTTAACCAACCTTGCCACTTTTTCCTGTCTTCGTGTCGCCATCACTGCTCACCCCTTGCTCCCGCCGGTCAATCAGCTAAGGGTCCTCGCTATCTTCACGATCTCATAGAATTCGAGAACATCGTCTATCTTGATATCGTCGAATCCGGCTATCTTTATCCCGCACTCCAGGCCGGCCTTGACCTCGCGAGCATCATCCTTGAAATGTTTGAGCGACTCAAGACTCAGATTGTCCTTGATAACAATGTTGTCCCGTATCAATCGCGCCTTCGCGTTCTTGGCCGCGATCCCGGTCGTGACGTAGCAGCCGGCTATCGTGCCGAGCCTTGAAATCTTGAATGTGGCTCGCACCGTGGCCCGGCCCATCGCCTTCTCCTGTTCCTCGGGTTCGAGCAGCCCGACCATCGATTTCTCCAGGTCTTCGGTGATCCGGTAGATGATGTTGTAGAACCTTATCTCGACGCCCTTGTCTTCGGCGATCTTGGCCGCCTGCTCTTCAGCTACAACGTTGAATCCTATGATGATTGCGTTCGACGCCTCGGCGAGCACCACGTCACCCTCGGTAATCCCGCCCGGAGCCGCGTGCAGTATCCTGATCTTCACCTCGTCCCTGCTCAAATCCGACAGGTACTTCCTCAGAACGTCAACCGATCCCTGCACGTCCGCCCGAATGATGATATTCAGCTCTTCGGTCTTGCCGGCTTCTATCTGCCTGAATAGGTTGTCCAGCGTGACCTGCGTGCGTTCGGCCAGCGAGCTTTCTCTCGAACGCATCTGGTTCTCCTCGGCCGCCGCCTTGGCCTTGTTTATGTCGTCCAGGCAGTAGAATCTGTCGCCCGCCTGCGGAACGTCGCTCAGCCCCGTTATCTCCACCGGCATAGAGCTCGATGCCGACTTGATTATCTTGCCCAGGCTGTCCCTGAGCTGTTTTACCCTTCCGAAGGTGCCCCCCGCCAGAACCACGTCCCCCTTCTTCAACTGCCCCTCCTTGAGCAGCAAGGTCGCTACGGCGCCGCGCTGCGCCGACATCTGCGCTTCAACAACCCATCCGGTCGCCGGAATCGTATCGTCGGCTTTCAGCTCGAGCAGCTCGCCCATCAAATCCAGGTGCTCGAGCAAGTCGTCTATGCCCTGTCCTGTAGTTGCGCTGGTTCTTACCACGTCCGTTCTTCCTCCCCATTCCGTCGGCGTCAGCTCCTGCTCGGCCAGCTGCGCATAAATGCGATTGATGTCACAGCCCGGCAAATCTATCTTGTTCAATGCCACCAGAATCGACACATTCGCCGCTCTGCTGTGGGCAATCGCCTCCACCGTCTGGGGCATCACGCCGTCGTCCGCGGCAACAACAAGGACCACTACATCCGTCATGTTGGCGCCGCGGGCGCGCATAGCCGTAAAGGCCTTGTGCCCCGGAGTATCCAGAAACGTAACGTTCTTGCCGTCCCACGTTATCTGGGATGCGCCGATATGCTGCGTAATCCCGCCGGCCTCGCCAGCCGCAACCTTCGTTGATCGGATCTTGTCCAGAAGACTCGTCTTGCCGTGGTCAACATGTCCAAGCATTGCCGCCACTACCGGCCGTCTGGTTGAGTTATTCCGTGGTCGCCCTTCGAACCCAGCCCGTATCTGCTCTTCCAGCGTTTTTCGCTGTTCCACCACCAGCTCGACATCGAACTCTAAGGCAACTAATTCCGCCAGGTCGCTGCTTATTGCCTGATTGGCCGTCGCCATTACCCCCTGTTGCATCAATTTGGCTATAATGTCCGACCCCTTGATTGCGAGCGCTGCCGACAAATCCTTTACCGTGATTGGCTCGCCTACAACGGCCTTTTTCGGCCTGGCGCGTATCGTTGCTTCCCGCTCCGACCTTGTAGCGATCTTACGCACCGGCCTTAACCGCAGCCCTTCGCCGCCCGCTGCGTCAAGCCGCGCTCGCCTCTCCTCGATATCTTGCTGCCTCCATTTGGTGCCGGCGACCTTGGGCTTTTTTTCTAATTCGATGGTCCGCTCGTCATGCCTGCGCCCGTGAGTTCGCTCCTTGGAGCGTTTTGGTCCTCGCTTCCTGTCCTTCGACGCCGCCAAGCCTGTGCCGTCGTCCTCTGTTTCGCTGTACATCAACGGTTCTGTGACCGGCGCGTCATACCGCGCCCTTGGCTTCGGCCTCGGTCGCCGCAATGGCTCAGGCGCTTCAATTCGGACGACCTGCGGGCCGCTGAGCTTCGCAGGCTCAGGTTTCCCCATCATTGGCCCGCCAGGTAGTATCGGCTCCGGCTTCTCGGGCTTCTTAACAACCGGTTCGGCCTTCGCCGCCTTCTTGGCCTTCTTGGCCTTCTCTTCCTCTTCTTTCGCTTCCTCTACGGCAATCGGCGGTTCTTCGGTGGCCACCGCCGTGCCTGAATCCAATTCGACACCTGTGTGGACCTCCAAAACGGCCTGTTCAGTCTCGCCCGAATCCTCTTCCCTGACATCGCTTGCCTTGCCGGCCTCCGTGGCCTTCGTCGCGCCTTCGCCTGTGACAACCTTCTCTTCCTCCTTTGGCGCTGCTGCCGCCTTTGATCTTTTCTTGATGCGGACCTTCTTCAGGTCCACCTTCTCCGCCGTTTCAACAGTGGTAATGTTCTCACCCTCGGTAAACCACTCCCGGATTGTCGCTGCCAAACCCGCCTTTATTACCGACATGTGGTTCTTCACATCCAGACCTTCATCCTGACACTTCTTTACTATCGCAGTGCTCTTGACCCCCAGTTCCTTGGCCAGAATATACACTCTCGTAGAAGCCAAAAAAGTCTCCTGAACTACTTCTCCACTTCCTGTTCCTCCTGATCCTGCTGTTCGCTCTGCGTAGTCTTTGTCTCCTTCTCAAGGATGTCGGCAGCCTGTTTCTGTTTCGACTCAGACGCAATGGCCTTCACTTCCTTGCCCGCCGTATTGACCAGCTTCTTCGCGAGCTGCGCGTCAATGCCAAGCTCGCTGACCAGCGGCTCGACGCCGACGTCGTCCAGGTCCAGCACCGATATAACGCCCAGCGCTATCAGTCTATCCACTATAGCCTCGTCCGCACCCTCGATACTCTTGACACAATTCGTCAATCGTTCAACGCCCTGGTTGTATTCGACCGGCGTCAGGATGTCGATGTCCCACCCTGTCAGCCGGGCCGCCAGGCGAACGTTCTGCCCGTGTTTGCCGATTGCAAGGCTCAGCTGGTCCTCATCCACTACCACCGTGGCTCGTCCCAGCTCGAAACAGAGCCCGATCTCGCTCACTTTCGCCGGCATAAGTGCATTTGCCACAAGAATTTGCGACGACTCGTTCCAGCGCACAATATCAATCTTCTCCCCGCCCAGCTCTTCGACTATGTTCTTTATCCTGCTGCCGCGGACGCCAACGCACGCCCCAACCGGATCGACCTTGTCGTCAAACGACGTGACCGCAACCTTCGTGCGGTAGCCCGCCTCTCGCGCCATTGCGCGTATCTCAATGATCTTCTCCGTAATCTCAGGCACTTCCTGCTCAAAGAGCCGCCGGATAAAATCCGGATGCGTCCGCGAAAGGATAATCTTGATCTGGTTCGCCGCCTCCTTTACCTCGAGAATCAGGCATCGAACTCTTTCGCCGGGGCGATGCGTCTGCCCCATTATCTGTTCGCCTCTCGGCATAAAACCTTCCGTCCAGTGATCCAGGTTCACTATGAGCGTTCCGCCCTCATAGCGAACAACCGTTCCGCTGATGATTTCACCCTTTCGCTGGACGAACTCGGAGAAGATGCTGTCTCTCTCGTCAGCCCGTATCTTCTGGATCATCACCTGCTTGGCCGTCTGGGCCGGAATCCGACCGAGTTGCCGTATATCGATTGCCACGTTGTCTTTGGTAGCCGTGATTTCTCCGGTGTTCCGGTCGATACCCACAACTATGTTGCTCTCAGGATCGCCAAAATGCTTCCTTGCCGCCGAGATCATCGCTTCTTCCAGATCGGCGAATATCGATTCTCTGTCGATATTCTTATCGCGGGCAATGTTGTCCACTATTCTGAGCAATTCCTGACTCATCGTCGTTTCTCTTCCAAATTGAGTGCCAATCTCACTCTTTCACGCCCGGCCGCACAACCCACACCGGATAAAAAAAGTGGAAACCCAAGCAGTTTCCACTTCAACCCACGTCCCTGTCGGGGCGCCTTGGATCTCCATCCTGCTCTGCAGAGAAAACCCTGCAAACAGCCTGCCAACAGGGAAACAACGAACAGAGGTTGTAGTCATTTTCACGCTACATCATCTGCCTCCAGCCAAAAAACCTCGTTCGTTTCCCGGTATTGAAGCAGAAACACCGATTTCCGAGCCACCATTTCGACAAAGCACAACCGCCCAAGCCAATTGTTGTCCGTCTAACTTGCACTTTCTGCCGATCCTGTCAACGCCATATCAAGCACCTCTTTCGGCCTAAACTTGGCTCTGGTAGCCGTTAATCCTTATATACAAGCCAAATATAATAATCGTCAAAGCCGGTGCTGGCAATCATTTTTTTGCCAGATTTGCATAATTATTGCCCCCTTCGCGCCGCCCGCCCAATATCCCTTCCATACTCCCAACGTCCTTATAAAAAGGCCTTCCTTAGCGCCAATACGCAATTCTTGTGCCTTCGAGCAGCACAATAGCGAGGTCCTTCTCGCTGGCGCAAATGCAATTCGACTCCCCCAGACGCACGAAAATCATCCCCCGCACCCCGATACTCCAGCGTTGTCTCGTATTCGACGACCGAATTTTGGCCGTTTACGACTGAAGTCCTCAGCGCAGTGGTCCTGACCGCTGCCCCAAACGCGATCCGCCGATGACGGGGTGCCGGAAACTCTACAGTATCGGAATCAGCCGCAGCACTAATCTCTCCTTCTGCACCGCTGCTTTCTCCACTCGCACTCGTATATCCTCATCGCCCGTCGGGAAAACAGGCTCAAAAGCCTCGTCGTTCAGCAGCGACGCCGCTATTCTTGTCTGCCACGCCTCTTTGTCCACGGGCACAGAAGCAACCTGCTCGGCATACATCTTCTTGGCGATCATTTTGGCAAGGGGTGTGATATTCATGGCCCCGATTTTCAGCTTCGCCACCTGCAGATTCAAGAGCCCCGCCTCATCGATTCTGGGTTCCAATTCGATAGTAACGACAAATTCCATCCCTTTGACGTTCGCCGTCCCCATCAGTGCGATGGTCTCCGCATCGAGAACCGCCGCAGGTGCGTACAGCATAACGCCCTCATACTCCTTTGGCCAGTCGCCGCGGGCAATCATATCGTTTATCGCCTCCTCGGTCACCACTACTTCAAATGGCTCCCTGAGCTGCGCGCCGTTATAAATCTCGGACGACAGGTGCGTTAGATACGGACTGACCTGCCCCGGCTTGAAGCTGTCGTTCGCCAGAGGCTTGTATCGCCCCGGCCGGTACAGCAGCAGGCCCACAATCACACCCGCTACCGCAAGATCGACAACAAGCCAGCAGGCCAATTTCCTCAATCTCGACTTCTTGCGAGTCTTCCGAGTCCTCGAATTCCCGGCTTTATCTTGTATTTCTGTCTTGCTCGAAAGCATTTGCCCGATTATAGTGGTTTGACGCTCCGGCAAGAAGCGATTTTCCCCGGGGCGTTGTTGTATGTTGTAATAAGACTTTTGCAAAACTGCAGAAAGTCCTGTTGCAAAGAGAAATGGATCGCTCAGTACATAAGGAATCACGGTCAAGCCGTAATTGCCTGGCTTATGGGAATGATTGCCAGTCGCAGCATCATCTCAGCATGCCGTACGAGTTCCACGTTTAGAAAAAGAAAGGAAGGTTAGCTAAGTAATGCCGAGTCATTTTGCCGACCGTCTATGCGATGCCGTCACGGCTCGCAAGACCTCTTTGATTGTCGGGCTGGACCCTGTTTATAGCAGGCTGCCGGCTGCGATAAAGAGCCATCGCCACATGAACGATGAATATGACGCCGACGCCGCCGTTGACGCAATCTTTGATTTCTGCACCCAGACTATGAGGATCGTCGCCCCTATGGTGCCGGCCGTGAAGATTAACATCGCGTTTTTCGAGAAGTATCTCTGGGAAGGCATCGAGACCTACTACGCCCTCATTACAGAGGCGAACGACTTGGGCCTGGAAGTAATAGGCGACGTCAAACGCGGCGACATAGGCCACACCGCCGAACTCTACGCCGCCGCTCATCTCCAGAACCCCGAATTGGCCGGTCTCGAGGATACCCTCGCCCCGGATGCAATCACCATAAACGGCTACACCGGAACCGACGGCATCGAGCCTTTTGCAGATATGGCTACGAAGCAGGGCAAGGGCGTCTTTGTTCTGGTTCGCACCAGCAATCCTTCAGCCGCCGCCATTCAGGATTTCGCCGACGCCGCGGGCCGGACAATGTACGAGAAGGTAGCCGAAGTTGTCGCCCAAATCGCCGAAAAGCCCGGACGACTCGGCAAGAGCGGCTACAGCAACATCGGAATGGTGGTCGGCGGCACCGCCCCCGATGTCACCACTTCCCTCCGCGCAAAATACGACAAGATATGGTTCCTCGTGCCCGGTTATGGCTCGCAGGGCGCCTCCGCGGCGGACTGCGTCCGATTCTGCAAGCCCGACGGAACAGGCGCCTTGATCAACGCTTCACGCTCCATTATATACGCCTACGAAAAGCCCACGTACAAGGAACAGGTCGGCGACGACTGGAAAAGGTGCATCGAGCAGGCGGTAATCGACGCAAAGGTGGAGCTGGCAAATGCAATGCAAACCAAGCTCTGACCCAGGCGCGATAACCTCAAGACCACGACCGATACAGCAGACGCCCTCTATCTCAGAATCGTCGTCCGGCTCATCTCAAAACGCAGTCGCCCGGATGTTCGACCGCATAGCCCCCGCTTACTCCCTTCTAAATCACATCCTGTCCTTCGGGCGGGACTTCTCCTGGCGCCGCACGCTTGCCGATGCACTCGACAAAGACCGCGAGTTGAAAGTCCTTGACCTGGCGACAGGCGCCGGGGATTTGCTGATTTCACTCCTCCGCAGAAACCTCAACATCGCAAAAGCCGTCGGACTCGACATATCCGAAAATATGCTGGCTGTATGTCGAAAGAAAATGGCAGCTTACAAGTTTGCCGACCGCGTTACTCTCATGCACGCCGATGCAGCTTGTACAGGCCTGCCCGACGAGTGCTTCGATGTCGTGACTATGGGCTTTGGAATCAGGAACACTCCCGATGTATTCAAAACGCTCACCGAAATTTACAGGATTCTAAAACAGGGCGGAACGGCGTTCATATTGGAGTTCTCGTTGCCCCCGAATCGAACCATCCGACGCGTCTATCTCATATATCTGCGTTACTTCGTCCCGTTCATTGGCTGTCTTATTTCTCGTGACGGCACCGCTTACCGTTACCTCGATAAAACGATTGAGAGCTTCTGCCGCGTTGAGGATTTCTGCGACCTGATGCGCCAGGCCGGTTTCTCGGGAGTCGGCGCCAAGCCGCTGACATTCGGCGTCGTATCTCTCTACAAGGGGGCGAAACTGTAGAACCCGTCGGACAATCCGGCAGCGCTGATTAGTGAACCACTCTCGAA
Source organism: uncultured Pirellulales bacterium (assembly GCA_964354365.1). GTDB lineage: Bacteria > Planctomycetota > Phycisphaerae > Sedimentisphaerales > Anaerobacaceae > CAYGZM01. The sequence goes on along the minus strand of CAYGZM010000093.1, from coordinate 2,239 downwards.
TTCTCTTGCTCTTTCGATGCGGCATATTTACATTACCCCTGTTCCTATGACAGTAGCCGTCTCAAAGATTATGAACAGAGAATTCTTCGCCGGCAAAGCAGTCCTGGTGATGGGCCTGGGCCGCTTCGGCGGCGGAGTAGATGTCGCTAAATTCGCCGTCGCCGGCGGGGCGAAGGTAATAGTAACAGACTCGGCCTCCCCCAAGAAGTTGAGCGACTCGATAAAACAGCTTGATGAATTCCCAGGTATCGAATTCCATCTCGGCTCACACGACCCTGCCGATTTTGAAAATGCCGATGTTGTCGTGGCCAATCCCGCTGTCGCCCCGGATAATAAATTTCTCGAAATCGCCCGCCGACACGGCAGACTTGTCACCTCCCAGATGAACATCTTCTTCGAGCTGTGCCCCGCGACCATTATCGGCATAACCGGAGCCAACGGTAAAAGCACAACCACCGCCCTGACCGCACACCTGCTCGAAAATGCGAGAGACGAGCGACGAGCGACGACCGACAGGCACGTCATTGCGAGCGAAGCGAAGCAATCTCAGACGACGCAATCTGCAATACAAGATGCGCACTACGAGCACGTCTGGCTGAGCGGCAACATCGGCGAGCGTCCGCTCCTGACTACCATTGGCCAAATCACCCCAGCCGATCTCGTCGTCCTGGAGCTGTCGAGTTTTCAACTCGAACAATTGGCGCAAATTGAAAGAGCGCCGAAGATCGCACTCCTGACCAACCTCACCCCCAACCACCTCGACCGCCACGGCACATTTGAGAATTATTGTGCCGCAAAGCAGAACATCTTCAAGTTTCAGGAGTTGGACAGGAATTCGCCCGCAGTTTCCATCTTCAATGCCGAAGATGAAATCGGCGCCGAATGGTTCGAGAAATACAAGTCCGACCCTGGCCGGCTCTGCATCAAATTCTCGGCGGACGATGTGCCCCCGCGGATCCGAGAGGTATTCCCCTTGCCCGGCCGCGCCAACCTCTCAAACCTCGCCGCCGCACTCGCCGTCGCAGGGTATTTCCGCGTGCCCGATGATCTTATTGCTGCCTGCCTGCCCGACTTCAAGCCGCTCCCGCATCGGCTCGAGCTTGTTGCCGAGATAAATGGCGTCCGCTGGTACAACGATTCCATAGCAACCACCCCCCCAAGTGCAATTGCCGCCCTCGATGCCTTCGATTGCCCCCGGATTATTATCGCAGGCGGATACGATAAGAATCTTCCTTTTGACGAGCTCGGCCAAAAAATAGCTGTGGCCGCCAAGGCCGCCATCCTGATAGGCCGCACAGCCCCAAAAATCGCCGACGCCATACGCAGTGCCCAGGCTGCGCCCGCAATACGCAATGCCCAAGTGTCATTGCACGCGCCAGACCCGCTTCCCAGGAAGTGTCCAAAAGAAGACGCCCCAGGTATGTCATTGCGAGCGCCAGACCTGATTTCCGGGAAGTGCCCACAAGAAGACGGTTTAAGTATGTCATTGCGAGGAGCGAAGCGACGAAGCAATCTCAACGAGCGAGATACGAGATACGAGATACCAGGTACGAAAGTCGAATTTGCCGCCTCTCTCGCCGAGGCGGTTGACCTGGCCGCTCGCCTCGCCGAAAACGGCGACGTCGTGCTCCTGAGTCCGGCCTGCGCAAGCTACGATATGTTCGACAATTTCCAGCACCGGGGACGCCAATTCGCCAGCCTCGTCCGCGACATACGAAAAAGATTATAGGAATATCCTCGTCGAAGGGCTGAAAAACTCAAAAAAAAGTTTGACCTTGTGACCCCGCCTGCTTACGCCAAACGAGCCTATCGACCTTATCAACTCCCTCACCGACGATTTTCCAGGCGGTCCGCCGTAAAGTCGCCTCCTGCAACTGTCGATTCTCACTCTGACACAATAAGAGACAAAGTGATCTCCGAGGTTGCCAAATGGACACGAAAACCGAGCGCAGAGCAGAAAAAAGGCTCCGATATTACTGGCCCATCTGGTTTGCAGAGAGTTTCGACGATGCCCTGGCACAGGGGCAAATGGTTGACCTCTCAAGCAGGGGGGCGGCGTTCACCTGCTACGCCGACGACGGTTGCCCATGCCCCGGCCAGCACGTAACCGCTCGATTCAGTGTTCCCTGCTATGGCCCCGATGGTTCGTTCGATATGGCCAATTTCACCCGCTCAGGCCACATCTGTCGCGTCGATAGCGTAAATCGCTTCCTCCGTCGCATTGCCGTTCAGTTCGCCG
>CAYGZM010000092.1:0-14978 GCA_964354365.1 uncultured Pirellulales bacterium | reverse complement strand
CTCACGACGTGTGCAGCTACGGACGCCCATACTTCTCCACCTCCCGCCGTTTGGCGTCTAACGAAGTAAATAATAATCAACATTCTGTATGAAAAACACGCCTTATCCTACAAAAGGGGTTCCGGTGGTGCTACCCCATCAAGATTAGACGCCTGTGAGTTACACCGGTCAAAATCGGCTGTAAAGACCTTTTTCAAAGAAATTTTGGCAACCTGCATTTTGGGGGCAAAAAAGAGGATAAGTTTTTCAAGAGTTTCTATTTTGTTGTTGACATATCGCGTCTCGGGGGGTACATAAGACTACAGCAACGTGGATTGTAGAGCACCGTGAGACGTTAATCGAAGTTGTATTCGGCCGACCCGGATTGTCTGCGCGGACGGTGTGTTTGCAAAGGCCTTCTGCGGACGGGCGAGGCGAAAACGGTCAGCGAGACAATTGAAGCGGAGGTACGAGCAATGCGCAAAGGCATTTATTTCACAGCAATCATTCTAACGGGGGTTTTCTTTCTCGCCCTGGCGCAGCCGGCCCGGGATGGCTTATCGGATCAGTTGAAAAGGGCCGATACGTGTCTGGCGGACGAGAAGTACGCCCAGGCTGAGAGTATTTACAGGCAACTCTTAACGGATGCCCCAGCCGACAGCAACGAAGCCTTCGCGGCACAAAGGCAGCTTGTCCGTCTCTATATCCTCTCCCGCGACCAGGCTGCCGGCGATTTGGAGTTAGCCCAATTGACGGGCCGCTTCAGTACCCGTGCGGACCTGCCGTGGGCGATTTGGCAAATTGGCCAAACATACTCGAGCGTCGAGGAATATGAGCGTGCCAAGCAAGTCCATCAATATAATGTCGCTAACTATCCTCACGATATCTACGCAATGTGGTCGCAGGTGGAGATTGCCTACGCTAATATCAGTGGGGGCGACTTTGCCGCCGCTGATGCTGCCTGTGATAAGCTCCTGAGCCTGTTTTCCGACCAGCAGACCCTGCCGAAAGAGCTCTATCAGGTGGCAGGGGCGTACAACAAGGCGAAAAGGAGCGATAAGGCCGCTGAGTTGTGTCGATACGTAGTCGAGAAATGGCCCAAGAGCGACCACGCATTGTGGGCACAGAGAGATCTGGCAATCTGGAGCATCGACGCCGACGACGAGGCCGGCGCCCAGGCTGCTGTTGATAAGCTCCTTTCCCATTTCTCGGAACATCAGGGTATAAGCCAGGTCATACACGCCGTCGCGCAGCATTACGAAAGGGCCAAGGGCAATCTGGAAAAGGCCCTCGAGCTTCATCGCTACAACGCTGAACACTTCTCTTCTGATGTGTACGCAATGTGGTCACAGGTGGAGATTGTCTATTCTCACATCCGCGACGGCAACGATGCTGCCGCCGATAATGCTTTTGACAAGCTCATCACGCTTTTTGCTGATCAGCCGACCTTGCCAAAGGAAATCTACCAGGTGGGCGACCAGTACGCTAAAGCACGGAACTACGACAAGGCCGGTGCGCTGTATCGGGACGTTATCGCCAACTGGCCCGCAACTGAGTACGAAATGTGGGCAAGAACGGGCAATGTAAGAATAGACATCCTCACGGGAAACCAAACCGCCGTCGAACCGGCAGTTGATGCCTTGATCGCCGATTTTAACGACCATCCTGACTTACCCCAGGCCGTGTTCGGGATTGGCGAGGAATACTATTACATGGCTTTTGTGGACCCCAACACGTGCCAAACGGTCAAATCCGAAGAGGATCTCAAGAAGGCTAAAGATGTCTTGGAAAAGATCATAGCTCAGTGCCCGCAGTCGGAATCTATTGGATTGCAACATGCTCACTATTTTGCGGGCGTTTGCTGCCGTAAACTCGGGAAATACGATAAGGCTATCGGCTACTACCAGAAGCTTGTCGATAAATGGCCCAAATACCAGTACGCATGGAGCGCTCAATGCCTGATAGGCGAATGTTATGAGAACTTAAAGCAGTCAGGCGAGGTGGCCGAATCGGCAGCAGACCCGAATATAATAGAGGCTTACAAAGCGGTTATTGAAAAGTATCCGGACTGTTCGCTGGTGGGGCATGCGTGCCTGGAACTCGGAAGGATGAACTTCAAAGCGAGCCGGTGGGATGAGGCCGCTACGTACTATGGCCTGTTTTTGGAGAAAAGCCCTGAGGATGTACGTCAGGCCTTAGCATTGTATCACTTGGGCGAGACTTATGAAAGAATGGGGGAACTTGATACTTCTATGGAAGTATATCGCATGTTTTTGGAGGAGGCTGACCCCGGTGATCAGCGTGTTGCAACCGTAAGAGCTAAACTTGACGAACTCGGAGGGCAGAAATAATGAAGACAAGACATTCACGTTTCTTTCTTATCGTTCTGTTAGTATCTCTCCTCCGTGCGACTGCAATAGCCTGCCCGCCCCCCTCGTGTCCTGAATGCCAAGTTTGGGGCGGCAGCAGTTGCGTATGGAGCTGTGGGTCTTCAGACTATTGTTGCCCCGATATGTGTTGCAGCAGGCCATGCTGCGAGCGCATGACCAAATGCTGCGATAACCCCCTTGCCGAATGCTGCGGCTTCGATCAAACCTGTTGCGATAATGTCTGTGCTGGTAACACTTGCTGTGAGCCGGGGCAAATCGACTGCGATGGTTGTTGGAGCGGGCTGTGTTGTGGTGGCGACCGTTGCAATTCAAGTTACACCGTCTGCTGCGGTAGTGCCCTGCAAAACTGTTGCGAGGGCGAGTGTTGCAATGGCACCATGTGCTGTGGCGCCATTACGGGTAACCCTCATGAATGCTGTGAGAATACAGCCTGCTATGACACTGTGGATGAGAAGTGTTGTGGAAACGGAGATGGCACTATCTGTGATAAGGCGGGAGGGGAATGCTGTGACGAGAGCGGCTGCGTAAGTTCATGCCCCGGCGGTGAATGTTGTGATGACGGGACATGCACAAGTTCATGCCCCACCAACAAGTGCTGTGATGACGGTGTGTGCGTAAGCGAGTGCTCCGGCGACAAGTGTTGTGACGAGGGCGTATGCGAAGCACTCGAAGGATGTGAGAGTTGCATTTATGGTTATGTCGTAGATGATGACAGTAAATGCGAAGGGTGTGAGAGTTGCACCGATGCTGTTTGTGATGATGATGACGCCAACTGTGATCCAGGTGACGTATGCGTTGAGGGGACATGCTGTGACACCGCTGGCACTGGCTGTACTGTAAATGGTGCGGATATTGGATATAATGTCAATGACTGTGTGAAGAACGTGGCCGGCGCTGGCCAATGCACTGGTGGCTGGGGTACCCACATTGCTTTCGGCTGGACTCAAACTCCGACACATCAGAATGCTAATGGGCCTGGCACAGTCGATGTGGCTGGATGCGCGAATGTTACATATGCCCAATGCAAGACTATCTTCATCGGCGTTAGCGAAGATGGCCCTGAATGGGATTGTATACTTGACATAGCATCAGGGAATATTACTGCCCCCTTCGGAACACATGATGAATGCCCCAGCGAATAATAATGGATATAGAGTTGAGATTAGGTGCGATAGGAGAAATATTATGAAGACCTTATGGACAGTAAGCTTTTTTCTGGTGTGTCATTGCACGGTTTCTGCAAATGAAATCAGGGTAATTTCTCTGGATGAATTCAATCAAACTATAATGCCCGCAATTAGAAAAGCTGAAAAATCTATACAAAACTTGGAAGTGGAGTTTGAGCTATCAGAGCAGCAAAAACCGCTAAATTCAGCTTCAGATGACTGGAAAGACTCTGGTTATTTTGCAAAGGTAAGGCTTTTGTCAGATGGGCAAAGAACAGGCAAAATAAGAATAGATGTCTTTATAGAGAAACTTGGAGGAGGAGTTGTAAATGAGAAGTCATATGCACTAAGCTATAATGGTAAAGAGGGGAAAAAACTCGTTCACGCCAAGACCTTAAAAGACAAGACATCGGAAGTCAAAGAATGCACAATCCTATCAAGTCGATCTGACACTATCAGAAGTGAGATGGCTGCGGGTCTATATGGGAACCCATTTATATTAAACTTTTTGGGATATAGAGCTGACAGGGCGTTTTCGGGGTATTTGGAAGGATTTATGGACCCCAATGTCGAGCCTTCATCGAAGTGGGCAAGAAATATCGACTTGGTAAAGTTCGAGAATACAGAATGTGTTTGCATAGAAATTGGAGCAACAGGAGTGCTTCTGACTACATACTGGCTTGATCCTGCGAGAAATTATGCTCCATTAGCGGAAAGAAACGTCGGTTGGGACAAAAACGGAAAAGAGGTAGTCACCTCGTTTTGGAAAGTGCTGAAATTCAAAAAAATGTCAGATAATATATGGTTCCCTGTAACGACGCAAATAGAAGGAAGGGCAATTGGGGTAGGGTTCAAGAGAACATTAACCGTTTCACAAGTAAGAATTAATATGGAAGACCTAAAAGATGCCAACTTCGACCTAAGCATCCCTGATGACTATAAAATAATCGACAAGAGGACGAAGAAGTAATGCTGAGATGTTGTAATGAATCATCTTAAGGCAGGGGAATGGAAGTTATGAAAAAAAGTATTTGGATAGTGAGTATTGTATTGTTTGTTTCGGGTATTGGGTGCAGCGGTTTGGGGGGGAAGAATGGGTCTTCGGCGTCGAAGACAGTTGGCGGGCCTGTGTTGTGGCTTGACTCGAAAACGATCGACCTGGGGACCATCCCATCCGGGGAAGATACGATCGTCGGTACGATTCCCATAATGAACGACGGTGATGAGCCGTTGGAAATCATCAAGGTTGACGGGCCGTGTTCCTGCTTCATGGGTTCGTCGGGGGACAAAGTCCTCCTGCCCGGCCACGGCGGGGTGATCACAGTCAATTTCGACAAGAACAAAATCGAGTCGGGCGCCGTCAAGCGGCTGGTCAGGCTCCAGACCAACGACCCGAAAAACGAGCTGGTCACTGTGTATTTCACTTTTGACGTCGCTCGCAGTGATTCCGAAGAAATGCGCATGCTTCGCACGGAATTGTCCAATGTAACGAAGGAGATGCAGCTTCTGCGGTCCGACATGAAGAAGGTTCTGGCTGCTCTTGGCAACGGAGCTGCAGCTCGTGCAGGTGTGGCGGCTCCATCCGAAGTACAGCCCCGGCCGGTCGATACCACCGTTTACGATGTCAATACCGGCTCGTCGCCGGTCCTCGGTAAGGCCGATGCCACCGTTACTATCATCGAATGGTCCGATTTCCAGTGTCCGTTCTGTGCGCGCGAGTATCCAAAGCTCAAGGAGATTCTGGCCGCCTATCCCGACAAGGTTCGCATCGTCTTCAAGCATCGGCCGCTCGCCTTCCACAAGCAGGCCAAACCCGCCCATGCGGCGGCGCAGTTGGCCATGGAGCAAGGCGGGGCGGAGTTATTCTGGAAGATGCACGATACGATAATCGCCAGCCCGAAAGCCCTGGAGGTCAAGTATCTGCGAGGCTATGCCCAGGCCCTGAACCTCGATCTTGCCAGGTTTGACGCGGTGATGGCCGATCCGAAGAAGATCGATCAGTTTCTCAAATTGGATTTAGACGAAGCGGCAAAGTGTAAAGTCAATGCCACACCGACTGTCATGATCAATGGCCTCAAACTTTCCGGCGACCGAAGCATCGAAAGCTACAAGGCCCGCATTGATGGATTGCTGAAAAGTGCGGGTCTCAACTGAGCCGGAGCTTTCTCAGAGCGTCACGGCGCAACTGCCGAATCCTCGCGCGCGTCAGCCCGAATTTCTCGCCTATCTCTTTGAGCGTCATCCCCCGCCTCCCGCTCTTATGCCCTTGTGCTCTTATGCCCTTGTCCCCTTCGTGCCTGTCTTAATCCGCGATTAGAAATTTATTTGACATCCAACCCTGCGTGTGATATAATATATATTGAACTAACATATCAAATTCGTACCATTAAAAGGAGAGAAAACAAAATATGGCAGACAGAAAAATCAAAGGACAGCCCCACACAGCCGGAAGGTTTTTGAGATTTCCTCTATTACTCGGTCCCTTTGTGCCTCAGTGCCTTTGTGGCCGTCAGTCAATTACGCAAAACAAACCCAAATGCAAAATAGGCAAAATGACCATAAGTATAGTGACAACAAAGGCTTATGCCAATGAACAACGAACAATGAACAGCGAACGTTATTCAAAACAAAGCCAATCAAACCCAATTCCCCCGCCGCCAAACCCCCATTTTTCGCCCGAAAATGAGTCCCTTATACATACGAGCCTCGCGCCCTTGTGCTCTTATGCACTCCTGTCTTCTGTCCGCCGTTTCCGCCCTCGCCCCGCCGCAAACCAGGCAACTACTGCGAGGCCTTCGCGGTCTTTTTTCCGGTTCTTGCCTTGTTTTTTCCGAGGATCTCGTCGGCCTGTTCGGGCGTTTCGGGGGGCCACTTACCTGCCGACTGAAGCTCTTTAAGGCGGTCGAGCAGTTTTATGGCGACAATGGTTTTGCACTTTGGGAACCTTCCGCAGCCCAGGAACGGCCCTTTGTTGCCCTGGCGAACCACCAATTCACCTTCCTTGCAGTTGTGGCACTTGACGCCTGTCGGCTCGGCGGGCGGCTTGGGCGGCAGGACGCTGCCGTCCTTATCCAGCCTGAGCGTCGTCTTGCAGCTCGGATAATCGCTGCACCCCAGGAACGGCCCGAATCGCCCGTTCCTCTCGATCATCGGCTTGCCGCAAACCGGGCACTTGTGCTCGCTGACTTTTTCTTCGACCATTTTACCTTCCTTGTCACAAGGGCACGCAAACGTGCACTTGGGATATGCAGAGCAGCTCAGGAACTTTCCGTTTTTGCCGAGTCTATAGACCAGGCCCTTGCCGCACTGCGGACATTGATATTCGCTCGGAGTCACCTCCGCTTTGGCGTGCTTCATTTCCGTCTTGGCCGTCTCAAGATTCTTCTTGAACGGGCCGTAAAAATCTCTCAGGACACCGAGCCAGTCGAGGTGCTGCTCTTCGATCTTGTCGAGCTGCTCCTCCATATAGCGAGTAAAGGCGATGTCCATAATTTTCGGGAAGTACTCGTTGAGCTTGTCTGTGACTACCTCGCCGATGTCGGTCGCAAGGAACTTTTTGTCTTCTTGCTCGACGTAGCCCCGCTCCTGTATCGTGCTGATTATAGTGGCGTAGGTGCTGGGCCTGCCGATGCCCTCCTTTTCCAGGGCCTTTACGAGCGAGCCTTCGGTGTATCTGGGCGGCGGCTTGGTGAAATGCTGCTCAGCCTTGATGTCAACGGTTTTGAGGTCCCGGCCGACCTCCACCGGCGGCAACTGCTGGCCTTCTGAGCCGGTGGGCCATATCCTCGTATATCCGTCGAAGACCAATATCCGGCCTGACGCCTTATACACACATCGACCGACCGACGTCTCGGCGGCTATCTGCAGGTTCGTGACATTCCACCTGGCCGGCTTCATCGCAGAGGCCACAAAACGCCGCCATACAAGGTCGTAGAGCTTGAATTGCTCGTCGGTAAGAAACGACTTGATGTCCGCCGGAGTCAGGTCGATATCGGTCGGGCGGATCGCCTCGTGGGCCTGCTGGGCGCTCTTGCTCGATGCATAGACGTTCGGCTTTTCGGGCAGATACTCGGCCCCGAGGTGCATACCGACATAATTTCGCGTATGTTTGACCGCCTCGGGCGAGACGTGCGTGCTGTCGGTTCTCATATATGTTATAAGACCGAGCGATCCCATCGACCCTAAGTCGATGCCCTCGTACAACTGCTGGGCGACTCTCATAGTCCTTTTGGCCGCGAAGCCCAGGCGATTCGCCGCTGCCTGCTGCAGAGTGGAGGTTATGAAGGGGGACGAGGGACGAGAAAGCGACTCTTTCGTTTCGATATCGGCGATCTTGAACCGGGACATCTTGAGCGCATCGAATACGCGATTGGCCTGGTCGGCGTTGGCGGCCTCGAACTTCCGGCCGTCCACTGTATATAGCTCGGCCTTAAAGGCGCTGTGCTCGGCGAGCCACTTGTGCTGCGCCGCAAGGGCCGGAGGATTATCACCTTCTTTTTTCGGGGTAACAAAGTCCAGCCACTCGGCGCCGTAATCGGCCTGCAGGTCGGTGGTGAAAACGGCGGGGATAAGCCAGTACTCGATCTGCTTGAATGCGCGAATTTCCCTTTCCCTCTGGACGATAATTTTGACGGCAACGGACTGGACGCGGCCGGCCGAAAGACCTCGCGTGACCTTCTTCCAGAGCAGGGGGCTTATCTCGTAGCCGACAATCCGGTCGAGAATCCGCCGGGCCTGCTGGGCCATAACTTTGTCCATATTGAGCTTGCCCGGCTCGGCGAACGCCTGCCTTATAGTCGAAGCTGTTATCGCGTTGAATATCACGCGGAAGGTTTTCTTTTCCGGCACGCCAAGCACCTGCGCCAGATGCCAGGCAATCGCCTCGCCTTCACGGTCGAGGTCGGTGGCCAAGTAGAGCTTGTCGCATTTCTTCGCGGCGGCCTTGAGCGCCGTTATCGTGCGCTTTTTGCCGGGCATAATATCGTAAGTCGGTGCGAAGTCGTTTTCTATATCGACATTGAGGCCCTTCGACGGCAAATCGCGGACGTGCCCCATCGAGGCCTGGACCTCGTAGCCGGGGCCAAGGTATCTGTTTATAGTCTTGGCCTTTGCGGGCGATTCGACTATCACCAAAGATGTACCGCTTGACGAACGCGACTTTGCCATAAATAACGCTTACCCATCGATATTGACCCCCGCTTCGACCGGGGACTCATTCGTTCTCAGGACACGTATCCGTAGTTATCGGCGATTTGGCCAATAACATTTAGAATTGGACAAATACAGACGGGCCGGGGAAATGTCAAGAAGAAATGACTTCGCACCGTTAAAGACCCGAACGGGTTCAATCCTTGAGCGGAACCGGTCCAATCCTGCCCGGCACTTCGAGGCCGTGTTCGGTCATTAGTTTTGCATCGGCCATTATTTCTTTGGCGTCACCGTCGGCGATGATGCGTCCACCGTCAACGAGGACGGCCCTGTCGGCAAGGGCGGCGGCTAAATTCATATTGCAGGTGGCTATTATCAGGGTCTGAGGCAGGCTGCCGAGCAGTTTTAGAAGTTTGCCGCGGTTCCTCGGGTCGAGGCTGCCATCCGGTTCATCCATTGTGATTATCTTGGGCGCCATAGACAACACGGTGGCGATAGCGGCGGCGCGTTTCTGGCCGGCCGAGAGATGATGAGGGGCCTTGTCGGCCATTTCCGCCAGGCCGACGGTCTTCAGCGCGTCGGCGACGCGGATCTTTATCTCTTCGGATGTGAGGCCCATATTGAGCGGGCCGAACGCCACATCATCGAATAAGGTGGGCATGAACAACTGATCGTCGGGGTTCTCCAGGCACGAGCAGAGGCAGGCGCGGATCTTTTTAAGATTGCCCCTTGTGATTTCCAGGCCGTCGATGACAACTTTCCCGGTTCCCTTGACGAAGCCCGCCATCGCCAGCAGTAAAGTAGATTTGCCCGCGCCGTTGGGACCTATCAGGACGACTTTCTCGCCGTGCTCGACGCTCAGGCTGACTCCGTCCAGGGCGGCGGTGCCGTCGGGATACTTGTATGAAAAATTCTCTATCTCAATCGCTCTTGGCATAGTGCTCACTGCAGGGCCGGCCTTACAAATACGTAGAGTCCCAACACAAAGAGTGCGGCGCTCAGCACGAAGACATAGTCCGCCGCGCTAACCCGCAGCTTCGAGATGGTGTTCCATTTTCCGTCGAAGCCGCGGGCCTGCATTGCGATATTTATGTGCTCGGCGGTGTCGATGCTGCGGATGAACAGCGAGCCGAGCATGGCCGCTGCGACTCGCAGCTCCACCTTAAAACCGAGACTTCGCAGTTTCCTGCCCGCCCTGGCCTGCAGGATGTGATGCGCCCTGTCGATGAGGACAAAAATGTAGCGGTACAGGAAGCCCAGCTGGATGACCAATATTTTCGGCAGGCCAAGCCTTTGCAGGCCGGTCAGTAAATCGTTGAACCGCGTCGTCGAGACCAGTGCTATAAGGGCAAGCATTGTGACAACGAACTTTCCGAGAATCGTGAAGCCTCGCATCCAGCCGACCGTGAGCCGCAAAACCCAGGGTCCGAAGGGCGCCTCAACGGGGGTCCTGTCATACAGCGGACAGCTCAGCGCCAGGACCAATACAAACGGGCTGACCAGCAGTATCTGCTTGAAGGTGAACCGCAGCGGAATCCCACCCAATACAAGAATTGCGAAAGGGCCAACGGCGTAGCAGGCCAGGATGCTGAGCGAGGTGCGCGGCAAAGAGATAACGACCGCGGTAAAGACAAGGACAACGATGAACTTCACCCTGCTGTCGAGCCGATGTATGGGCGAATCCTGATATGCAAACTTGTCGATGTGTGCGTGGTGCATTACAATTGATTATTGATTACTGATTATTGTTGGAGTGTCGTGCCAATGTCTGGGGGGACTTTCCTCTTCTTTAGAAGTGCGGCCGTCATCCAGATTGCCGCCATTGTTATCGCCGAACCGACCACGCCTGCGAAGCTGGTCCAGCCCGCTGTGACGTCGGCCTCACCGCGCGGCAACTCGCCCAATTTGGACGCCCTGACCGAATAATCAGGCATCGGGGCGTACTTGGACTGGAAATCGTCAACGGCGGCTATTCGAGAATCGTCGTTGGAGACGGCGGATTCAAAGTCCGGCTGGTCGGGGCGGTCGGCGTAGCTCCACTCCAGCCCGTCGGGCAGGTCTGAGGCAAGCAAGGACAATCCGGCGGCGATAACGACAGTAAAGACGACCAGGGTTGCCAGCACAGCGCCTTTGCTCAATCTGGCCTTGCCGGGCAGAGAATCGACAACGATGTCCGGCCTGACCTGCTGAAGGTAGCCCAATACGGCGACGGTGACCAGGCCCTCGACAAAGCCGACCAGGAAATGAACGCCGATCATCGTTATCAGGAAGGTCGAGAAGGGGACGGCCAGCACGCCCGCCAGGGCCGCCTGCACCGGGACGAGAATCGCGCCTGCCTCAATGGAAACCACGCAGGCCAGCATCGCCCCGACATGCACCCGCATGCTGGAGGAAGGCCCCATCGTAACGGTCCTGTACAGAAGATAGCCGAGGTACGTCGGGACCAGGGCCATATTGATAATGTTGCAGCCAAGGGCGAGCAGGCCGCCATCCTGGAAGATGAGACACTGAACAATCACCACCGAGGACATTACGATTGCGGCGAGGTGCGGGCCCAATACGATAGCCAGCAATACCGCTCCGACCATGTGCCCGCTCGTTCCTGGCATCGCGGGCAATTGGAAGTTGACCATCTGACCGGCAAAGACGAAGGCGCCCAGAATACCCGTCAAAGCGAGCTTGTCGGCGACCAGAATATGCCTGACCTTTCTGCAGATGAAGCCCAGGCCGGCGGCAGCTATTGCGAGCGTCCCCGTGGCCACCGGGATCGACAGCAATTCATTAGCCATGTGCATAGTAGAATCCTTCTGTATGAAATTCCGACAGCTAAAACAACATTTGCGCACGAACGCCCAGGACAACGGCGTCACCGACTGCGCCGGCGCCGCCCGGGTTGGCGATGTACTGGATACTCGGACTGATATTCATCCAGGGCGTAATCCGGGCATTATAGTAAAGCTCAAGAACACTCTCATAATCATCGGTATAGGTCACGGAGGCCCCGTCGCTGAAGACGCCCTGGGCGAAGCCGACGCCAAGTGCGTCCTCGTCCCGACCTTCGAGAAGTCCCTGATACTGAAAGCCGAAACTCCAGAAGTCGGTGATGTCGTTTCTCTTGCCGTCCGCGCAGCCATATCTGAAAAACGCGCCGAGGCCCTGAGCATCATCCGGTTGGTCGTTTTCTTTTGCCAGCATCTGATCGCAGCTCAGATAAAAGCCAACGTCATCTCGATAGTTCCTGGCGGCATCCGAATTCGCCTTGGGCCGCGGGTCGTTCCAGAGGCCTATGCGATAGGCGCCCTGCAGCGGCCCATTCGCCGAATGCAGTCTCGGCGTTACGCCCGTCTCAAATATGTAGAAGAAGTAGTCCTCATCGTGGAATGCCGTGCTAAAACCCGTCTCCCGTGCATCGTTCTGGGCATCGACAACACCTGCCGAGACATACCACCAGTCGAGCGGTCTGTAAAGGCCCGCCACACCAAGTGCGTAGTCCGGGAAGGGAATCGTCGGGTTATTCACAAGCGCGCCGTTGAGAAACTGGATTGTCTCGTCGTGCGCATAGGCGCTGGTGTCAAATGCAACCGGGCAGCCGGAGCATTCGAACCCGCCGGTGAGGTCCATCTTGCCGATCCGCAGGAGCAATCTGCCATCCAGCAGCGACTGCTCGTACCACAGCTCGGTGACAACGATCGCATCGCGGGCGCCGGCGTCTCTATTCACCCCGAACGCGCTTCCCACCGAAGGCCCGTCAATGCCGCCGGATTTGGACCACCAGCCTTCACCGTGCACAAAGACGCGCGCCCCCTCGAAGCCGAGCAGTTTCTGCAGGTCCGCCCCGACCTCCAAATCATAGCTCCCGGAGAACCGCCCGGCCCGGCGATGCTTGCTGATGCCGCCTCGGACATTCTGCTGGTAGATGCTCGTGGCGCCGAGACCAAACTCTATCCCGGTGTCGCCAAGACTGTCATTGAGGCCGCAGAAGCCGTTCGTCAGGGTCTGCCTGTTCCAGATGCCGCAAGGGGCACTGCCGTCGACAGCCTGCTCACCGGCACCGCGACATATCCCTGTCAAAGCAGCAAACGCTGCAATGCACGCCGGAATTCTTTTTCTGCTCATATTTAACTGCTCTTGGCATATAGACAACACCTACCGTAGTGCGCATAAAAATAATGAATTCGTGTTACTGCGTCAAGAAAATAGTTGACAAAAAGTTGGGGATTTTTTAGAAACTCTCATCTGAAAAACGGCCATTGATTCCTAAGGAGCGCCTATGGCATCGGCAGAAAGAGTCCTCGTAGTCGAATTGAACGATAACCCGGAATACCAGCGGGTTTTGGAAGGTCCGCCGCAGACGCTCGGTATGCGGTCGGGAAGGGTGCATCTGGCGCCGGGCAAGGCGTGCGGGCAGCACAGCACCAAACAGCACGAGGAGATTCTTGTATTTTTGAAGGGCCGGGGCGAGCTGCTCATCGGCGAAGAGGAGCCGGATTGCATCCCGGTCGGGCAAGGCAAGGTGTGCTACATACCGCCGAATACGATCCACGACGTAAGGAACACCGGCCCAGGACCTTTGGCCTACCTCTATTGCGTCGCACCCGTGGCGGACTGACGGGACCAAAAGCAGCGACAAAACCGCGGCGAAGCACGGACTTGGGGGCGCCGCACGCCAAAAACAGCACAGAAATTGCCCACCCCGACGGGGCCGCAAGCCCGCAAAAATCGCCCATAACGCAGTAAAAAACGGGCTAAACCCGTGAAAAGCTGAATTATGCGAAAAAAATTTGAAAAATTCTCAAAAAAGTTCTTGCATTCGCCGCCGCCGCCCGTTAAAATCAAGCTATATATGGAAGCTCTTTTCTTCTCATATATCTTGGTTTTTGTGAGATAGTGATTAAATCATAGCTTTGCAGTATTCTCTTAATTGCAACGCTGTCTCACAAAAGGCTGGAGACCACAATGGCCCCAGCCTTTTTTCTGCGCCCAGCCAAGCCCGCCACCCGGCATTAGGAACCTCAATTGCTATGTTGAAAACATTGCGGACTATCATTTCACGCGGCGCGCGTGACGAAGCAAAGGAGAGGGCCACGAAGGGAAACCTGTTTTTCAACAGATTCCTCGGCTTCGGCCCCAAGGGCCTCCGCTCGGAATGAACAACCAGATTGCCCCCAACCTTTGGGACGTTAATCAAAGATTCCCGAAAAAACCGCGTTTTTTTCAATGTTGGGGGCGTTTTGACCCGATAAGAACTTTGTTGTTGCAAAGAAACTGGTGCGACGCTATAATTATAGATGATGGCGTCGCTGGCCCCTCGGGGCGGATTTCGCCGTGCGCGAGGCGGAATCTGCGGAACAAGGAGCGCTTGGGGCGCATCTTTTTTGCCGGTGGGCGAGGAAGGTGAAGTTTCGGCATTTAGGGGTATGGTGCTATGAACAAACGCAAAGGTTTCACACTTGTAGAGCTACTCGTAGTAATCGCCATAATCGCCCTGCTTATGGCGATATTGATGCCCGCACTTAGCCGGGTGAAGAGGCAGGCAAGGGCAAGCGCGTGCCTGGCCAACCTCAGACAGTGGGGTCTGCTGTTCGCGATGTACTGTGAGGAGAACGACAGCCGGTTTTTCAACGGCGCGGGGGGCGGGAACGGCTATTGGTGGATGGATGCCATGCGACCGTACTATAAGGACGACAGGATCCGGCTCTGCCCGCAGGCCATGACCTGGTATGCCGGCACCGGCAAGATTGGCGTCTGGGGCAACTGGGCCTGGAGATCGGGAAACGTTTACAGTGCGGACGACATAGGCAGCTACGGTCCGAACGCCTGGGTGTGTAATCCGAAGCCAGGCACAACCGGAATGTGGGGTCGTAATCCCCCCAAATATGACATATCATATTACTGGCGCACCTGTAATGTACAGAACGCCAACAATGTCCCGGTCTTCTGTGGAAGCTGGTGGGTTGACTTCTGGCCGCTCGCGGATGACCAGCCGCCGGCGCTTCCGGCCGGGGTGCCGATCCCGGACAGGCCCGGGACAAACGAAATGGAGCGCTGCTGCGTTGACCGACACGACGGGTTCCTTGCCGGGCTGTTTATGGACTGGTCTGTGAGAAAAATCGGGGTCAAGGAGCTCTGGACGCTGAAGTGGCACAGACAGTACAACACAGCCGGCCCGTGGACAAAGGCCGGGCGTGTTACCCCCACTGCTTGGCCAGCGTGGATGAGACACTACAAGGACTACTGAGAACTCAAACTGACCGACAGTCAGTTTGAGAATGCAAAAATCAAAGTTAAAAATGCA
>CAYGZM010000091.1:0-15260 GCA_964354365.1 uncultured Pirellulales bacterium | reverse complement strand
GGAGGCGAAGGGGGGAGCCTATAAGGCCTGATGAAAGGATTACGGACGAGGACATCAGGAGATTGTTCGGGTAGATTTAACCGTGGAGCAGAGAAAGTGAGTCGCAAACGTAAAGTTCCAGCACGACCAGGTGAGTTCTCTAATAGAGAATTGTGTAACCTCGTAAAGCGGAAAACCGGCGTGAAGGATGGTTGCGTCATTTCACCGTCGGACGTTGAGACTGCCCCTTGGGTGCGGCTGAAGTGCCAATTCGGATGTGATGGTTACGGGCAATGTCTGGTTTGTCCGCCGTTCACGCCGACACCGGATCAGATGCGAAAAGTGCTGGATGCCTACGGTAGGGGAATTCTGATGCACTTTGATTCGGATGCGGATGTAAAGGCAATAGTCGCTGACCTTGAGCGTGAAATCTTCCTGCGAGGGGCTTGGAAGGCTTTTGGGCTTGGTGCAGGCCCTTGCTACTTCTGCAAAAAGTGCCCTGTCGATGAAGAGCAGTGCCGGCATGCCGAGCGGGCCCGGCCTGCCATGGAAGCCTGTGGGATAGACGTCTTCTCGACCGTGAAGAAGGTTGGTTTTCCGATCGAGGTAGTGCAGTCGACGCGGCAATGCCCGCACTATTACGGGTTGATCCTTGTGGACCAATAGGTTCGTTACACAGATGAGGCGCGGCCGAGTCTGGATACAGAGTACGGCATAATTAACCTTGTGTTCCTTAAAGATGGCGTATGTCCTGCGTAAGTCTTGATGGTGCTTAGACAGTATCGAAGAACAGACAAATGAGTAATCAGAGAATAACGCGACGTCGCTTCATGAGAAGTACTCTACTGGGTGTGGCTGGCACCGCAGCCTTTCCCTACATTGTCCCAGCTTCTGTGCTCGGCGGCGGGGGAGAAGTTGCACCAAGTGAACGCATCACCCTCGGCCTGGTAGGAGCAGGCAATATCAATGGGCACCATCGGGAGTCATTTCTGGCCGAGAAAGACACACGAATCATCGCGGTCTCTGATCCGGTGGTGACCAGACGCGAGGCCTATCGCAACCAGATCAACCAAGTTTATGAGGGCACTGTTTGTGACGATTACAGTGACTTTCGCGACCTGCTGGCTCGCGAGGATATCGACGCTGTTTGTATTGCTACACCCGACCACTGGCACGCTGTGCAGGCTATTGCGGCTATGCAAGCGGGCAAGGACGTCTATGTGGAGAAGCCCCTCACGCATACAGTAGCCGAGGGCAGGCGCGTGGTAGAGGTTGCTGCAAGGTACGGACGGATTCTACAGACTGGACTACAGCGCCGGTCCGGCGAGGTTTTCCGCCATGCCTGTGAGCTGGTGCGCAACGGCCGAATTGGGCAACTGACAAGCGTGGAGGTCGGGATCATCGGGGTAAACAGAGGAGTTCAGGTGGGGCGAAACTTCCCTACAACCTTAATGCCTGAGGGCTTTGACTACGACCTGTGGCTGGGACCGGCCCTAACAGTACCCTTTAGTCCACAGCGTGTTGCCCGCGGCAATGAGTTGTGTTACTGGTACTATATCTCCGATTACACAGTCGGATTCATTAGCAGTAACGGCGTTCACTTTGTTGACATTGCCCAATGGGGCATAGGTGATGAGATCAGGCCTGTGGAGATACACACTTCGTCTGTGAAGATTCCCGCTGATGGGCTGGTTGATGATGCCATCGCTTGGCGGTCAGAAGTCAGCTACAGTAATGGCGTACGCATGAGTTACAGTAGCGAGGGCAATCCGCACCCTGATGGCATCCGCTTTATTGGAACGGAGGGCTGGATTCACATCACTGGTGGTGGAACCGTGAGTGCCAGTCCCACGGAGGTTTTGAAGTCCGTGATTGGCCCGAGCGAGATCCTCCTCTATGCCAGCCCCGGACACCATCGTAACTTCCTGGACTGCCTCAAGACGCGCCAGCCTGCGGCGGCTTCTCCCGATGTCGGGCACAACGCTACGACGACGTGTAACCTGGCTGAGATTTCTGCACGCTTGGGCCGGAGAGTGAAATGGGAGGCTCAGGGGGAACGTTTCGTTGACGATGATGACGCCAATCGGTTACTGTCTCGGGCAATACGGTCGCCTTGGCATTTGTGAGATGCGCCAGGCAATTCAGCAGGAAACGCAAATGACCTCAAAAGAGCGTGTACATTCAGCGCTGCAGCGCAAGCCTACAGACCGAGTCCCGATCTTTATGTGGTACCACCCTCAAACCGCCCAGAGGCTGGCAACGCTTCTGGAGATTCCGGCCAAATATGTGCCAGCGGCGATGGGGGATGATATCCGCCAGACGTGGGTGCATAATAACTACGCAATGGAGGGGGTTGTCCACGAGCGTGATGGCGACTCGCACGTGGATGAGTGGGGGATAGAATGGACCCGCATCGGCGGTTTCAACCAGATTTCAAAATTCCCCCTGGCTGAGAGCAGCGAAAGACAGGTTCGGCAGTACAGGTTTCCTTTCGAGCGCATCGATGCGCTCGTGGATTTGATGAAGCCGGTGATGGAATTTCAAGACGACTATTTTATTGGCTGCGATGTATCACCCTGCGTATTTGAGATGTACTGGCGGCTACGTGGCATGGAAAAGACGCTGACGGAGATTGCACTTAATCCTGACGTGAGTCAAGCAATGTTCAGGCGATGCGCAGAATTCTCTATAAGCCTGTCGGAAGCAGCCTGTCAGCGGTTTGACCTGGACTGGCTTTGGCTCGGCGATGATGCTGCCGGTCAGCAGTCCATGCTGATGAGCCCGGATACCTGGAGGCACATGGTAAAGCCCTTCTTGAAGCAGAACGCTGAGGTGGGCAAGAAACATGGTATTTACGTGGCATTCCACTCCTGCGGTTCTATCCGGCCCATCATTGGCGACTTGATAGAAATCGGCGTGGACGTACTGAATCCGATTCAATGTAATTGTCCGGGTATGAACCCTCTGGAGTTGAAGAAGGAATTCGGTAAGGAACTCGCTTTCATGGGCGGCGTCGACACGCAGGGGGTACTACCTAACGGCACGGCCAGTCAGGTGCGCAAAGCCACGGCTGAACTGCTTGAAGGCATGACCACTGATGGTGGGGGCTACATCTTTGCCGCCTCTCACACTGTGCCCCCGGAAACCCCGGACGACAACATCTTTGCCATGTATGACGAAGCTGGGATTAGCAAAGAAGAGGTATTTGACAAGGCCGCCCAGATCCGCAAATGGCAAGGACGCAAAGCCCGCTAACCTGGCACAGTGTCAGATTTCGTGGACTGTTTTGTTGTTGCTCCCTGCGCTATCAGTGACGACCAAAAAAGTGTCTGCAGTTCTGGAAGATATTGTAGTTGTGTTGCCGATTTGAAAGGTAGAGTGGCTGGCTCGAGTTGGACCCAGCAAGTTTCTGCCTTAAGCTTTCTCTCGCTCCCAGCTTACGGTTAGGGCGGCGAGAGTTGGTTGCCCCGGCCTAACCCGTTTCGAGGCGTAATTCCACCCACTTGCACCCCGCCGCGGTTTCTGCTAATCTCCAGATATGCAATCCAATCCGATCATAATCAACCTTACATTCGCATAAGGAGCCACCAATGGATACACACGGTAATGCCTCTTCACGACGCGATTTCCTCAAGCACTCCGCCGTGTCAATGGCCGCCCTCTCCCTGCCCGCCTGGTTCAGCGGACAATCCTCTGCCGCGCCCAGTGAAACCGTCCGCTTGGGCCTCATCGGATGCGGTGGACAGGGTTGCGGCGACGCCAAAAACGCCTCGCGCCACGGCAAAATCGTCGCGGTCTGCGACGTCGACGCCCGCCACCTCGCAACCGCCCAAAGGGACTTCCCCGGTGCTGAAGGCTACTCCGACTTCCGCAAGCTCCTCGAACGCGACGACATAGACGCCGTCATCTGCGGAACCGTCGACCACTGGCACACCCTCGTCGCCATGGCCGCCATGAAATCTGGCAAAGACATCTACTGCGAAAAACCACTGACCCTCACCATCGACGAAGGCAAGCGTCTGGTCGAAGTCCAGCGTCAAACCAACCGTATCCTACAGACCGGTACCCAGCAGCGCAGCGATGCCCACTTCCGGCTGGCCTGCGACCTCGTCCGCAACGGCCGCATCGGCAAGATCAGCAAAGTCGAAGTCTGGCTCCCGGCTGGCTTCCGACAAGGCCCCTTCCAGACCTCCAAAGTCCCCGAAGGCTTCGACTACGACTTCTGGATGGGCCAGACCCCCGAGACCCCGTACGTCAAAGAACGCACCCACTTCAGCTTCCGCTACTGGTGGGACTACTCCGGCGGAACGATGACCGACTGGGGTGCACACCACAACGACATCGTCCTTTGGGCCCTCGAAAAAGACCTCTCCGGTCCTGTTTCCGTCGAAGGCAAACAACTCGTCGACATGATCCCTGGAGGCTTCACCGCCGCCAGCGAATATACCGTCACCTATACGTACGATAACGGCGTCGTTCACACCTGCAACAGCACCACCGCCAGCGAATGGCACGGCGGCGTCAAGGACCCCAACGGCCAGCAGCACGGTATCAAGTTCCATGGTGCCGACGGCTGGATCTGGGTCACGCGAGGCGTCATAACCGCCAGCGACCGTTCCCTTCTTACGAAGAAACTCCCCGAAGACGCCCCCCACGTCTATGTCAGCAACGACCACATGGCCAACTTCATCGACTGTGTCAAAACCCGCAAGCCTACGATTTGCCCGGCCGAGATCGGCCACCGCTCGGCCAGTCTTTGTCACCTTGGTGTCATTGCCATCCGCCTCGGCCGAAAACTCAAATGGGACCCTGCCAAAGAACAATTCATCGGCGACGACGAAGCCAACAAACACCTTACCCGTACCATGCGAAAACCCTACGACTACGACATGATCTGAGATCTTTGGCCTTCGTCGGCGACCTTCAAAGAACGATGCCATCGATGAGTTGAGATATGCTGTGGAGCGTTGGCGAATGGATTACAGTCACCATCGGCTGCACAGCAATCTGCGTCACATAACACCGGCAGGCTTTGCCGAACTGTGCCGCCAGGCCGGCTGTATCAGGCCGCATACGCCAGTACTCGATGGAGTACAGGACTGGAGAATCCTCTCATAGACACGGGGCCCAGAAAGGGGGCAGATCAGAGACCTCCAGCACAACGAAGCAGAATTCGGGAAGGAACCTCAGAAAGTAAGTAAGTTGTTGTTGTCCAGTCCTAACTTGTTTGCTAAACGAGTTCAGGGACCACCATCTCGCCATCGATGAACCCGCTACCTAAGAAGTATATGAACTGAAGGGGTTGGGTATTGATGAATTCCTGTAACATCCATCCATGTCTGCCCTCCAGAAGCTTGTATAGATCGTCGGGTCGGTATCTTGCAATAGAGCCGAGGAAGAACATGGCTTGATAGCCTGAAGCCAGTTGGGCACGCCGTTTATTCTTGTCAATCGAGCTTATCCACCACTGATATCTGCCCGGCCTCAACTCGCTCCATATATCCTTCCAGGTCGAGAGGACGAGCTTTCTCAAGACCTGCTTCGGACTTTTGGTGTATCGGATTGGCTTGGACTCGTAGCGTCTCCAGTCTCTGACCGGCGATTCAACTTCCTCGAATGAGGTCATATGCCTCTGGATTGCAGAAGCAGCATCACCAATTTCACTTCTGTCCACGAAGAGTGAAATCCAGACCTCCCTTGCTGAGGGGTCGTGCTCAAAGATGATCTCCTTTATTGCGAAGTATTTGCGCGTTCGTCCGAGCGTATGGCTCCAGATGCCATGTATGCCGACTATCTGTTCCAAAAGATCCACCACTTTGGTAGAAGCAGGATTACGTGGTACAGGGAAACCACACACTTTCATGAATTCTCGATACAGTTGCAAGCGATTGCCATGCGCCTCATCGATCTGGACAACTTGTGAAGTGATTGTCAATCTGCTGCGTATGTTTGCCGCAGGCTCCCTTAATCCATGAATGCACTTTGTAAGATCCAGGCCTGTCTGAACGGTTAGGCAGGCCTTTACGAGGTTCATAAAGGAGTAATAGTAAAGCAGTGACCGTGCGCCCATTCTTGGCGTTGCTGCCGCAAAGTGGAAGTCCTGTGCTTGCTCCAGAAAAGCTAATGCACGTTTCCGCCGCTTCACAGAAGATACGCTGGAGCACACGTGGCTAAGAAGGCAAGACCATGGATCCGAGGTGACAATACGTCCTCGGGCAATGTAAGAGTCCGGCCAGAAGGTAAAAGGAACCGGTGCTCCTGAAACGGTCACCCGTTGCCCTGTACGAGCTCGCCGATATCTTCCAGCCATACAAAACCCTCTCTTTCAAGACCGTATTACTGCCATGTTCAATATCGGCTAACGCAAAGTCAGGATTGAGGAAAAATCCAGTTGAAGGGTCTGGGGCAACGTTGTTCCTCCTAAATTTCGTGAAGGATTCGGTACGGCTGCGACCATGCCATCACTTCGCGCTGCATGAAGGCCACTCTGACGATGCCAAAGGAAGATAAGCTATTGGTCTCCATCTATGCCTCAAATTCTTCCTTACGTCTGGTGCCATCTGGCCGACCTGCAAAAATAGTGAGCGGGTTTCGGCAGTTGTACGTGCATGCCTGCACCCGGGCTTAGAGCGCAAAGCATAAATATGGAGCATCGGAAGGTGCGATGAATACAGCGTCAAAGGCGCCTGATAGGGACGGTGATAAACACGCCTGATCAAGCAGCAGATGGGCTACAAATGGCCTCTTGTGATTTGACCTCACCTTGCACCGGATGCCTCCCGTAAATCCTGGCATTTCGAAGCGTCTGACGAAGCTCCCACTGCGGCAGTGGGGGTCTGTTCCTGCAATTCCATTGCTGCAAGATCGGCCAGGCCTGCGCTTCTGTCAGCCCGAGGTTCTTGACAAGGTATGCTGCATTTTGGAATGCCCTAGCGTTCCGGCCCCCTCTGCTTGCGCTCGGCCACTTGGCTGCCGCCAGTTTTGCCGTTTCGATGGCACATCTACTATCATGGAGCGGGGCGTTTGACTGTCTCTGCAGATTGTACGTGGCTTGAGCGGCTCTGTCTTCGCGCTCCTCGGTCGCGCTGCTCACCAAAGGGATCAAACGCTTCAGGTCGTAGATCCTTGCTGGATCGTCGTCTACGATGCTGCACGCTGCCACAGGCTCTTTGTGGTTGAGGAATCCTGGCAATCGCATTATGCGGGCCGGGTCATGAATGGCGCCGTCCGAACCGAGCAAAGCTATGAGCCTCTTCTGACACCTTGTCCAGAGAATCATATCTGTTATTGGCTCGGCCAGTCGCCAGTAGGTGTGCACACCGTGCCCCGATGCGATGACCAGCGTCGGCGTTGGCATGTCAGCATCACACCATCTATCTCGGGCAGTATACGGGTCGATTCTGTCAAAATCGACGAACAGGCACCAGGCACACGCCACATCTTTGCTCCGAGTTCCACCCCAGAAACGCCGAGGGTTGGCTCCCACGTAGATATGCTGCCCCTGCTGATTCTCACAAATCAAGTCTCGGATGGCTTCAGACAGCTTATCTGCTCTGTGCCATGTACTTCGTCCACAAGGCAGACGCCGCACCTCAACGATATCGTTGGGCTCAAAGATACACGCCACGTAGCGAGCCGCTGCTTCTCGGGCAGCGGCTATCGGGCTCTGGCGATTTCGGCTGTCTGCTATTTGCATTCTGGCACCTCCTCAACAATAATGCCGCGTATGCGTTTGTTCCGACGATATTCCAGAGTCCTGGAAATTCGCTCATCCTGTTCATAGAAAACCCTCAGAGCCTCTTTCTTGCTGGTGGCTCTGACCTTTCCTTCACAATCCGCTGTTTCTGTCCAGAGAATCCAGAACAGCTTGTCGCCGCCCGCAGCACTGCCAATTTGCCTATGTCTGATTTCTTTCATAGGTCAATCACCTCCTGGAGAGAATTGGACCCTGAGCGAGCCATCTGCCTCAGCATCAACAGAACCAAGCGGTCGAAGACCGAAAGGCAGAATGAGTGAGCTCAGGTGAATAAAAGGAGGTGATTGCCGCCCAAGAAATCAGATAGGTCGACAAGAGCAGTCAGCGGCGAAGCTGGCCTTTGAGGGTTTGAGCTCGGTTCAGCACTCAAGAGCTTTGCGGTTACGGGTGTTTCTATGGTGTCTGCCTTTCAGCCCACCCTCGATTTTCGCCCAAAAACGGCGGTTTATTGTACAACGGATTCAATGAACGATTTCTTAGGCACTCTAACAAAACTTAAAGATTGAGTAGCGGTTTGTCCGATGCAACATTTGGTAAGAAAGCCATAACCTGATGTTAAGGAGGACCTTATCATGGCTAAGCCACTACTCACGGACGAACTATGGCAACGTATCAAACCCCACATTCCGCCGGAGCCACCCAAGCCCAAGGGGGGTCGTCCCCCCGTGTCCGACCGCGCCTGCCTGACGGGCATCCTGTTTGTTCTCAAGAGCGGCACACCCTGGGAGTATCTGCCGCGGGAAATGGGCTGTGGCAGCGGCATGACGTGTTGGCGTCGCTTGCGGGATTGGCAAGTGGCCGGTGTCTGGCAGAAAATTTGGCAGACCCTGCTGGACCAGTTGGGCTTGGCCGGGGCTATCGACTGGTCCACTTCGGCGATGGACAGTTGTTCGGTCCGGGCCCTTTTTGGGGGGCTAAAACAGGCCCGAATCCCACGGATCGGGGCAAAAATGGCTCGAAGCGTCATTTGATTGTGGATGGTCAAGGTACCCCGCTGGCTATTGAGCACACCGGTGCCAATGTTCATGATTCTGAAATGGCCATTGCCTTGGTGGACGCAATTCCGCCCATTAAGCAGCCCCGCGGACGTCCGCGCAGGCGTCCGGACGAAGTGCTGGCGGATCGCGCCTATGATGCCGAGGAGAAGATTCGTAGACCTCTGCGTCAGCGTAAGACCAAGCCGTTGATCGCCAAGCGCTATACGCAAAACGGTAGCGGCCTTGGTAAGTTCCGCTACGTGGTCGAAGCAGCGTTTGATTGGCTGTTCAATCAAAGACGACTGCGTGTACGGTACGAAAAACGTGATGACATTCATCAAGCGTTCCTAATCATCGGCTGTTTTCTGATATGCTGGCGACGAGTTATACAGTTTTGTTAGAGTGCCTTATCATTTCCACCAGCAGTCGGATTAACCGTCCTAACATATGTCAGGATTATATACCCGTTAACGATATGAAAGATAAAGAAGCTATCGAAGCAAAGTGTTACCAGTTTACAGAACTTGTTTTATCAAAATAAATGTCCACCATTGTGATGTCATTCTGCAAATATGCTTATTCTTCAGCGACTAATCGGCTACTGAACAATGGCACAGAGAACCAGATACTCCTCTTACTTGTGAACAGAGTCTATATAAAGAACATTGCGTGAACAAGTAGTGTAAGCTACGATTTTACTTGAGGTTTTGTGCAAATGAACGCAGACAGAACTTAAGGAGACAAAAAGTGAATCGACGAAAATTCATAGCAGCACTGGTCGCAGCGGTCGCCACAGGGACATCGTGTGTACAACCAAAGTCCGGGGGTAAATCCAAAGAACAGCAAAAGCTAAATAAACAGGCCATCCCAAAACGCGTTTTAGGAAAAACGGGCGTTGAGGTAAGCGTTTTGATTCTGGGTGGTTTTCCTACTATGAAAGACCCGCCGACGGCAAAATTTCATCCTGCCCAGCTTGCAAACGCCGCTCTTGATGCTGGCATTAACTACTTCGACACTGCGCCAGCGTACGGCAACGGCCAGTCAGAGCGCAACTTTGGTGAAGTGCTGGTGACCCGGCGCAAAGTGGTCTTTCTTGCTACCAAGACCGGCAACCGTTCCTACGATGGGGCTATGCGGGATGTCGAAGCCAGCCTCAATCGCCTGCGCACGGACCATTTAGACCTTCTGCAAATACATGGCATTGGTGCAAGCGAGGACTTTGCGAAGTGGGACAAGCCGGATGGCGTCTTAAAGGCCCTGTACAAACTGCGTGACGAAAAGGTCACGCGGTTCATCGGCGTGACAGGGCACGAAAGTCCTGAGTCTATGCGTCGCGCTATTAAGTTGTTCGATTTCGACACGGTCCTGACGACGTTCAATCCCACTATGAAGCGTCGCTCTTATCGGGAACTGGTCCTTCCTCTTGCCATAGATAAGAAGATGGGGATTCTGGCGATGAAGGTAATTGGTGGCGGCCTTGGCTCGCTGGCTACTGGCAATCCAATTAAGAATGATGGTGCCTCGAATCATGATGAAGCGTCACACCAAGCCGATGCAGGGATGCTGATTCGTTACGCTCTTGGATTACCGATTTCGGCGGCTGTGGTTGGCATGGGCTCACTCGAACATCTCCAAACCAACGTGGCGGCTGCCCGTGACAAGCAACCGCTTAACGAAGAGGAACGCAAGGCGCTGGAAAAACACATGTTATAAAAGGCGGTTACCGCATTTTCTGCCTTATGTCCTAAATCCTGCCAAAGCCAAAAACGACATGTTTGAATCTACAGACACAGTGGAGAAAATGTATAGAAAACGTGGCCTTGCAAGCATTTGGAATTTGAATTTGTTGACTTTTTGTCTATTTTACACATACAGTCATCGCTATCGCCAGGTATCACCAGACGCCTGCTCTTGACATCACTCGCCAATCAGTTTATCCAGCCAATTACTGGCTCAGTGCCGATCTTGACGACGACGAAGACCTGGATTTCGCTGATCTGCAGTGGCTTGTTGATTACTGGCTGTTCTCTTGGGTGTCCTATTCACGGTTGGCTTCTCGGCTCGACGCCGAGCAGGTGTCGGACGAAGAAATCCATTCGTCGCCGGCTAGCGTAAGGTGTCTCGCCGACTCCGTGTCCCCGCCCTGGAACTATGAGCAGGTCGAAATCCTTATCGGCCTTGATTAGCGCATCGACGACCTGCATCGTGGATGAAGGGTCAACGTTCCTGTCCAGCTCGCCTACGGTCAGCAGCAGCTTGCCGGTGAGTCTGTGGGCCTGGGTTACATTGGATTGCTCCTCGTAGTGTGGGCCGATGGGCCAGCCCATCCAAAGCTCGTTCCACCAGAGTTTGTCCATTCGATTGTCGTGGCAGCCGCAGTCGGCGACGGCGACTTTGTAGAAGTCGCCGTGGGCCAAGAGCGCGCGCAGGGCACTTTGCCCTCCCGCTGAGCCACCGTAGACGCCAATCCGAGTGGTATCTACATAGGGGTATTTCTCCGCGGCTGCTTTCATCCAGAGAATACGGTCGGGAAAACCGGAGTCGCTGAGATTCTTCCAGCAGACGTCGTGAAAGGACTTTGAGCGGTAGGAAGTGCCCATGCCGTCAATCTGCACGACAATAAAGCCAAGCTCCGCAATGGCGTGCTGGCGAATCTGCAGTCCGAAGGACTTGGGCACAAATGCCCCCTGCGGCCCGGCGTAAATTTCCTCAATAACGGGATATTTGTGGGTCGGGTCGAAGTTGCCTGGGCGGATGATAATGCCGTAGATGTCCGTTTTGCCGTCGCGGCCTTTTGCGACAAACGGCTCGGGCGGGCGCCAGCCAGTTTCCAATAGCTCGCTCCAATCGGCTCGTTCGAGCTCGCAGATAAGCTTGCCGTCGTTGGCGTCTCGCAGTTCGCTGACGGGCGGCAGGTCAACTCGGGACCATTGGTCCAGGATGAATCGACGGTCCGGCGAGAAATCGATCTGGTGCGTGCCGTTGCCTTCGGTCAGGATGACGCGGTTGGAGCCATCAAAATCAACACGACAGAAGTGCACGTAGTACGGGTCCTGGCCCGGGCGGATACCGCCTGCGCGGAACCAGATTTGTCTGCTGTCTTCGTCGACACTTTCGACGCCGCGCACGGCCCAAAGACCTTTGGTGATTTGGTTCTTCACGTTGCCGGTCTTTGCATCGTAAAGGTAGAGGTGATTCCAGCCGTCGCGTTCGGATGCCCAGATGATTTCGTTGGTTGCGTGGAGATAGTGGCTGAACAGCTTGCCTGTGTAGTCGATGAATGTGTTGCTGTGTTCGTCGATGATGGCCCGCGCCCTGCCGGTGCCGGCGTCGACGCTGATAACACGTAGCACTTGGTGGCCGCGCTGGTTATAGAGAAATGTGAACCGGCTTGAGTCCGGCGACCAGCGAATATCGGAAATGTCCCAAGGATTCGGGAACAGCTCGTCGGAGACGGAAATCCAGCGGCCATCAACGACGTTGAACAGGCAGGGCCTGGAGACTGGGATGCGGTCTCCAGGTTTTGGGTACGAGAGCGAGTGGAGTTTCGGCTGGAGCTGGTCCGCCGGGGAGGATTCGATGAGATAGACCTGCCTGTCATCTCCCTTCCTCGTTCGCAACACGACGAGCTTCTTGGAGTCCGGCGACCAGTGAACGGGCTGTGAATACTCATCTTCTTCTGTGCCGTCGCTGGTGAGGGCTTTTTCTTCGTTGTTCTCAAGATTCTGGAGGTAGAAATTGTGGTCTTTGATGAATGCACGCCACTTGCCGTCGGGAGACCTGCCGCGGTCCTCTGGTCTGCCAGGTTCTTCGTCTGTGGGATCTTCGCCAATAGAATTACCGTCTATAACGGCGTCGGCCGGGTCTTCGGTGGCCACGAATATCGCCAAGCGTTTTCCATCTTCATCGGTTATCTGCCACACGTGGCCGGCGTATGTGTGCTGCTGGTGCTGCTGGCCGGCGTCGATGGCGGCGTAGTGTTGTCGCCAGCCTTCAGAGTCGAGCCAGTACAACTCTACGCCGATTTCGAGACGGTTGATGAATGTGATTGAGGTTTCTTCGCCGGTCCTTGTGCTGCGGCGGGGTCCGCGGCGGGATGAAGCCAGAGAACTCGGCTGCTCGGCCTTCGAAAGCTCTTCGACCTTGTAGATGCTCAGATCGCACTTCCATCGTTTGGCCTGAAAGGTAAAGGACAACTCGCAGCCGTCCTGGCTGAATCTTAGCCTGTCGATAGGGAGTCTGTCGGCGGGAATCTGCTCGCCGGCAGTCTGGGCGAGCGCAGCGGCAAGACGTTCGTGGTCGAAAGCCAGCCCGCGTGCGCCGGTTTCGGCATCGACGAGCTTAAAGCAGTGTTTGCCCCCAGGCAGGTCTACGCGGTACCAGAAGCTGGCATTATCAGGGAACCATTCGGGGGTGATACTCTGCTTGAATACTCTGTTGGCTGTCGTTTTGCCCAGATTTAGGGCACGGTCATAATCCGAACGCGTTCCTCCGGCTGCCACTTGAGTACCGAAGGACAACGGCGCAAATGCAGCAGTAACGACAACAGCTATCAGGCGAGAGAAAATCCTCATGGCTATCCGCAACAGTTAGCTCCCGGGCGACATACTTTCGAGGAACTCGGCGTTGGTGGAGTACTCAGCCAGCAGCTTGTGGGGGAGCTCGATGGCCTCGCGTGTACCGTAGCCGGAGAGGACGCGGCGGAACGTGGCCATCCCGCGGGTATGCCGCTCATTGTAGAGCTTGGCCTCTTTTCGTGTGCCGCTGGCCGAGATGTCGATAGCCGGGAAGATTCTCGCCTCGGCCAGGGAGCGTTCGACGACAAGCTCGCTGTTGCCTGTTCCCTTGAACTCCTCAAAGATCGACTGGTCCATTCGAGAACCTCTCCAATTATCACGATATTCCACAAACAGAGATCGCAGGCAAACTATGGCAAGACTGCTGGTGCGATTCCGGAGCATTGGTGAAGCCCCTGCCGAGCGAGGCCCGCTGCCAGCCTGTATTGGACACCAAGTCCTGCCCGCAAAAAGACTATTTTGCCTCGCTGCGCCGCAGAAGTCAACACTTACCCTTTTCCTTTGATTCCAGACCCAGCAGGGCCGGTTTCCGCCGAGCCGCAGGGTTCTGCTCAAGTTTCAAGCTGTTCGCAGAATCCACAATACAATGGCCCTCAAGGCTTGCAGCCCTTCTTTTCAGTCTTCGACGTGGCCTCTTCTTGTCATCAAATCCGTACAACCCAGCTACAACCCCGCAACCCCTTATCTGCCAATTCACCAAGAATGCCCATGCCATAAGTGCCGTATTGGCCGTTGGTTATGAAAAAGCGGAAAATTGTGCAACGGCTTCAATGACCGGTTTCAAGAAATGAACGTGCACCGCTCTTTGCTGCAACACTTACCCTTGGAGCCCGAAAACTCAGCGGCAAGCACGCCACTGAAAGACGTTTTGCGTTGCGCGCCGACTTCAAAAGGCTGGGAGTACCGGCCTGTTCAAGTCTTGATAGGTGGCCTACAGTGTGGTCACCAAAGGACGAGGTTCACCATCGTCGCCGAACTCAATTCGCTGGAGGCCGGGCCTTTCCTTGAACGGGGCATCTCCGTCGTTGCCGAAGAACGTGCTCCACCACTGTCCCTTCGCGTCCTTGAAGAACATATTGTGCCCGCCATGCGGGACCGCCAGGTAGCGGTCTGCGTAGGGACCGTAGAGATACTTTGAACTGGCGACATAGCAGTGGTAGCAGCCATCGATGAAGTCCGCACAAGACAGGTAATAGCGGCTGTTACTCTTGAAGATGAACGCCCCCTCAAAGCCAACGTGGCCGGCATTGGCCGGTTTCAGGAACTTGGGCTCCTCGGCCAAACCGCTCATATCGTCTTTCATGCGCGCGATCTTGCCGTTTTGATAGACGAAGTACACCTTGCCGTCATCATCTCGGAAGAGTGAGGCATCTATCTCGTCGGTAAGCGGGCCGTCGGGTTTGATATCAACATAGGGTCCCTCTGGTTTACCGGTGGAGCTCTTCAATATGCCGGTACCACGGTAGTTCACGCAGTAGGCGAGCCAGAATGTTTTGTCGAAGTAGTGAATCTCCGGCGCCCAGATAGCCTGATTCTCTCCCTGCTTCCTTTGCCAAGTCATGTCATTTTCAAACGACCAGACAAGCCCCATCGGCTCCCACGTTCTCATATCGTTGGATTTCCACATGCGGATACCTTGATTTGTTTTCCACCAAGTCGGATGGCCGGTGGTGCCCGTGAGATAATACGTGCCGTCAGGTCCGAGGCAAACGCTGGTGTCGCGCAGGGGATACCTTGAATGCTGATCCGTTAAAATACCATTTTTATGCACTCATGGCATCGGTGTTTTCCCGGCGCAAAAATCAGCATTGTGCCCGATGGGACGAAGGCAGCTACGTTTAGTATCTGACCTCGACACTCACATTTCCCATCAAGTCATGCAACATCACGACTTCCCTACCCGGGTCGAAGTCCAGGTAATCCTGGCCGTTGACCGTCACGCCTCGGATCGGTGTAGTCTTGGGATGCCGT
>CAYGZM010000090.1:0-15282 GCA_964354365.1 uncultured Pirellulales bacterium | reverse complement strand
GTCCATGCCGACCTCCCAATATGTTGTCGGTTATCCAACACTCATATCGGGTTGTAGGCTTCTTTCTTATCACTATTACATCTCCAAATTTTGGCTAAAGTTCACTTTATCAAGACACCGCCTTTTATTGCTCGAGATGGGTGAGGGATAGGCGGGGGCGATAGTGGGGTGGAAAACGCTGTGTCTATTTATCAAGACATCGCGTTTAATTGCTCAAGACGCGCGAGCCGCCGCCGCTTGTCACGCCTGCAAAGCCGCCACCGCCTCTCACCCCCCCACACCCCCCTCGTGAAAGACGGAGCTGGCAGAAACGGCTATGTCTATTTATCAAGACATAGCCTTTGGTTGCACAAGCTGCGCGAGGGACAGGCGGGGGATTCGATACGGCGGGGGGCTGCTTTCGGTTTACACAACCTTGGTAGTGATGGAAGGTTCAGAGGCAGCAACGGTGAAAAGGTGGCCGTGTGCGCGGTGTGCGCATTGTGCGCAGGAGTTTCTATAATATTTTTTCGGCTCTCATCCGAAAAAGTTGGTTGATTCAGAAGAAGTTTGCTGATTTACGGTATGAAAGGAAAGGATTTATCGCATTGTTGGCGCCAGCATATAGGTGGTTGATAGCAATGACATTATACCCGTACATGCTGTCGCCTTAAAGCGCTAAATCCAAAAGACTTAGACCGCAATAACCTTAACATTCACCAACTTTTTTGGAGTTGAACCACTTTTCCAAAATGGCTGCCTGCCAAACGCAACAACAATTGGAGATTTAGTGCGCACGGTGCGCGCGCTGCGCACACCCGCCTTCTCTGCCCTGTCATTCCCGCGCAAGCGGGAATCCAGTTTTTCGGGGTAGTTCAGGACTCCTGCTTTCGCAGGAGTGACAGGCGCACCCAAGCCTGCAACACTTGCCGTTCCTGCCTCCGGCGAGGGGGGCAGCCAGTCTCAAAAGCAGTCTGCGGCAGAAAAAACGATGTCTA
Source organism: uncultured Pirellulales bacterium (assembly GCA_964354365.1). Classification (GTDB taxonomy): domain Bacteria; phylum Planctomycetota; class Phycisphaerae; order Sedimentisphaerales; family Anaerobacaceae; genus CAYGZM01. The sequence continues at coordinate 14,305 of CAYGZM010000090.1, read as the reverse complement.
TTTAACAAGACATCGCCTTTTATTGCACGAGCTGCGCGAGGGATGGGGGGGGACAGTGGCGTTGAGGTCTTGCGCCTCCATTTCCTTTCCTCCATCTGCAAAGATGCAGTTTTTTCCGTCAACAATACCGGCACGTAGAGACGCATCGTGATTCACAAGAAAATTCTTTGGCAATTTATAGAAGGGTCCGCAGAAGGTCAGAGTCGATTCTGAAAATCGGATGTCCCTGGGCTATGGGGCGACGGGGGCGTTGGCGAGGGGAGCTGCCTGGTGCTTCAAGCCCGAGCACTCATCCGCCGGCGGCGGAGAAGCCTGCGCCGCGTTGCTCACGCTTAAATCAATATTATTTGCTGTCGCTTTTTCCCGTGGGATTCTTCGCAGGCTGCTTCTGTTTGTAGATTGCGATCTTCTCGGTGATTTGCTTTGTGAGGGGTTCGTCGCCGGCATAGCGAGCGATCTCGAGGGCTTTCTCGAGCAAGGCGACAGCTTCGGGTTGTCGGCCTGTCTTGAAATAGCCGGTACTTAGATTGACGAGCACAGCGGCGTTGCCGGGGTCAATGCGCGCCGCCTCCAGCCATTGGCCTATGGCCTCATCGAGCTTGTTCTGCTGGGCCAGCGCAACCGCGAGATCGTTGTGTGCGTCGATATCATTGGGCCGCAGCCGCACAACGACCGAGAAATGTCGGACCACTTCATCAAATTTCCCTTTGCCGAGCATCAGCCGGCCAAGGTTGTAGCGGGCATCCGCATTGTTCGGGTCGAGACGCACCGCCTCAGATAAATATGGCGCAGCCTCATCGAGCTTCCCTCTGGCGAAAAGCAGCGCTCCGAGGTTGGCCTGCGCCCTGACGTGGTCGGGTTTGAGGAGCACAACTTGCGACCAATGCTTTATTGCCTCATCCGGCTTGCCGCCGCGCAGCATCGCCTGGCCGAGGTTGTAATGCGCCTCGGTGTTGTTGGGATTGAGCTCCAGCGCCCTTTTGCATTGGCGTTCAACGCCATCGTAATCGCCGGCCTTAATGAACTCTATTGCGGCCCGGACAAAAGAGAGGTCATCGACGAATTGCTCGCGGATATTCTCAATGGCGGATGGTTCGGCATTGACAAATTCAGGTATGTTGGCGGCCCTGCCCCGCTCGGTGAAGCGATCCAGCACAACGGGCGGCGTGCTTTCTCCCTGCTCGCCGATATGGGTCAGGAAAAGCTGTGTATAAGGAGAATTGGCCTTCGAGGAGAAGACCAGCCATTTGCCGTTCGGCGACCAGCTGTGCCAGGAGTTCATCCGATTCGTGTTGGCGCGCAGTTTTCTTGGCTCGCCTCCCTCAGCCGGGATAATATGAAGCTCGCTGTCGGGCTGAAGCAGCATATAATTTGCGGCTTTGCAGAACACGATCCACTTGCCGTCCGGCGAGTACCTTGGAAAGAAGTTGCCCATACCGTTGCCGGAGGCGCCCTTTAGCGGCTCGGCCTTGCCGCCCCTGCCCTGGTTAAAAGGTATCCTGTACAGGTCGAACTTGAAGGGCTTTTGCTCTTCGAGAAACTCCCAGCATTCATCGCCGCTCAAGAGGATTTTACGCGGGCCGGTGACATTCTTGAGCTTGTATGCCCGGGTTGCGGCAAAGACGATGTGCTTGCCGTCGGGACTCCAGGCCGGGTTGCTCTGGACCAGGTTCGGGTCGTCCGCTCCCGGCAATGACTGGAAGGTGCGACTCTGCCTGTCGTATATGCACAGGATGCCCTTGATGGGGAAAAAGAGCTGTGAAAACTCCAGACCCGGCTTGGGGACAAATACGGACTCATCCTTCACCGTGCTCACGACAAACCTGCCGTCGGGAGAGACCTGAGAGAGCAGGCCGAATGTCAGCTCCTCTTCGCTCCTCTTGTAGTCGCTCCACGTTATGATTCCGTTGCTGTCGAGGACCATTTGTTCTTTGACTGGCACGATTGCGTATGAGCCTTTATCGTTGGCGTAATCCACGTCCATCCCCAGGATGCGGGCATCCGCAGAGAACGAATGGCAATTCCCGCAGACGGGCATCTTGTCAAGCACAATCGGGGGCTGCTGAGGCGAAGATATCGCCCCAAAACGCCAGCGGATGTGAGTGGGGTCTTTGACGGCATCGACAAACGGCAGGTTCACCTCCCGGTAAAATATGGGCGCGCCGACCTCGTCTTTGGATGTTTGGATACGGATTTGACTTGCCGAGAGGATTTTGCGCGGGGCTTTGCTGTTGACGCCCAGAATAGTTGCCTTTGCCTGGCTCTCCAGAGACCGCTGCTTTATTTCCTCCCATACCGCCGCTTCGGGTATCCACTGCGGTTCCTGGGTGAGGGAATTGATGCGTCCTTCGCCGTCCTGGAATTAGATTGTGACAAGCCAGGTATCGCAGTCGGCATTGTCGTCTTTCCAGCGAAAGGTTGGGGGCGCGATATCGGGGGGGAAAAGCGTCTCATCGAGAGGATACTCAATCGTCAACCCGCCTGAGTTCGGCGCTTCCTGATAGGCCGCCAGTATGTCCTCCGCAGCCCGGCCGCGCCCGGACATAGTAATGAGGCATACCCGCCGCAACAGCGGCAGCGGCTAAGCTCAGTCCAAGCGCGAGATAGCCAACCGATTTACGCATAAGCCGTTTCTACGCCGAGCCTTTCCTGAATTGTCTGGCCGGTGCTTACCAGGAATTTATCGGCTGACTCGGCGCTGAGCTTTAACTACAATCGTCGTGAGAATCCTGTATAATTGCCGGGAGTGGCAAGTTATGAATTTTGACGGCCCTTACTGAAGGAGAAAATATGACAAAGAAAAGCCTTGAGCTGAAGCGCTTCGCCCCAGCTCTAACGCTCATTATCATCTTCCTGCTTTGCCCGAAATCGTACGCGCTGTCCAGGAGCACGGAACCGGCTGAGACTTACATTCCCAGGCTCGAAAGGATACTCAAACAGAATATCGTCCCCTTCTGGTACGACAAGAGTCTTGATCGCATAAACGGCGGGTACATCATCAACTTCGGCCCCAAGGGCGAGTTAAAGGGCCCGGGCGCTAAAATGATTGTCACGCAGGCGCGGACGGTGTGGCTGTTCTCCCGATTGGCGCGGGCGGGCTACGACGGCAAGAAGGCCCTCGACGCCGCCGAATTGGGCTTTGTTTTTTTGAGAGACAAGATGTGGGATGCCAGGAACGGCGGCTTCTATTGGGAGGTCGATGTCGCCGGCGACAAAAAGCTCAAGCCCAAAAAGCACCTCTATGGGCAGGCCTTCGGACTTTATGCGGTCTCGGAGTACTATCTGGCGAGCAGGAAACCCGAAGCGTTGGAATTCGCGATTGAGATTTTCAATCTGCTGGAGGCCAAGTGCCACGACAAGGCATACGGCGGGTACGTCGAATTCTTCAACGAGGACTGGACCTCGCCGCCGGGCGACGAGGTGTGCTATATGGGCGCGCCCAGCGGACTAAAGCTGATGAACACCCATCTGCACCTGCTCGAAGCAATGACCACTTTCTATTGCGCCTCCAGGCTGCCAGCGGCGCGGGAGCGCCTGCTGGAGCTGATCAACATCCAGAGCAATGCCGTGGTCCGCAAAGGCTTGGGGGCCTGCACGGATAAATACGAACGAGACTGGACGCCCAGGCTTGAAGGCGACTATGCGAGGGTCTCTTACGGGCACGATATCGAGAATGTATGGCTTCTGATGGACGCCTGCGACGCGGCGGGAATCTCAGATCACCCGTTCGCCGATTTGTACCGCGCTCTGTTCGAGTATTCGCTGAAATACGGATACGATTCTCTGAACGGCGGATTCTACGACAGCGGACCTTTCAACGCGCCGGCCGACAAACGCGAAAAGGTCTGGTGGGTTCAGGCCGAAGCCGTCGTTAGCGCGCTGCGGATGTATCGAATGACTCAGGATGCAAAATACCTCGCCGTCTTTGAAAAGACCTTTGACTTCATCGACAAGCAGCTCGTGGACTGGGAAACCGGCGAGTGGCACTGGGCCATCGATCCCCAGGGGCAGCCACAGGGCGATAAGGCCAATGCCTGGAAGGCAGGCTACCACAACGGCCGAGCCATGATCGAATGCATGGGAATACTAAAGGACCGCAAAGACTGACCGCACGCCCCGCACGGAGGTCTCAAAAAACCCTTGCCGCAGCAGACGGCTCCTGTTATAATACCCTCTGATATGTGAATGAGCCAGGGGAGCTAAAGACCGGACGAAAGTTTCCGCCCGCAAAGCCTGTCTTGAGCGAAGCCTGTCCTGAGCCTGCCGAAGGATCGAAGGAGCGGGTATCCGGACTACAGCTGAGATATCGCTGATTCAGCGATGACCCTATATCTGGAAACTCGTTTTGTTGGAGCTTCTAAGCACAACTTTGGACAAGGTCAAGAAATGGAAACATTGAAGGTCAACGGCGTCGAGAAGCAGTTCGCGCCCGGCAAGTTACCGGCCACGGTTGCTGATTTGCTGGCGCATCTTAACGTAGATGCCGCCACGGTGGTCGCAGAAGTGGACGGCGGGATCGTTCGGCGCGACAGCTTCGCCCGGACAAAGCTGCGCACCGGTCAGGCCGTCGAGCTGATACGGCTGATGGGTGGAGGTTGATTATATGCATAAGCTCGTTATCGCCGGCAGGGAGTTTGATTCGAGGCTGCTCGTCGGCACGGGCAAGTTCGCATCGCCGGACATTATGGCCGAAGCCCTGAAAGCAAGCGGCGCGGAAATTGTCACCGTCGCGCTTCGCCGCGTCGATATCGACAATGAAAACGACGACACGCTCGCCGCAATCGACCGCAGCAGATACCTGCTCCTGCCCAATACCTCCGGCGCCCGCGACGCCAGCGAGGCGGTCCGCCTTGCCAGGCTCGCCCGCGCCGCCACCGGCATTAACTGGCTAAAGCTCGAGGTCACGCCCGACCCGTACTACCTGCTGCCCGACCCCGTCGAGACGCTGAAGGCCGCTGAGATTCTGGTTAAAGAGGGTTTCGTTGTCCTACCCTACATCAACGCCGACCCGATTTTGAGCAAGAGGCTCGAAGACGTCGGCGCCGCGACCGTAATGCCCCTGGCGAGTCCCATCGGCTCCAACCAGGGGTTAAAGACCCGCGCCTCGCTGGAGATAATAATCGAGCAGGCCAACGTCCCGGTTATTGTCGATGCCGGCCTGGGCCTGCCGTCGCACGCCGCCGACGCAATGGAGATAGGCGCCGACGCCGTCTTAGTCAACACGGCCATTGCCGCCGCCGACGACCCCGTGCGAATGGCCGAGGCCTTCAAGCTCGCCGTTGAAGCGGGCAGAATCGCCTACGAGTCAGGCCCCGCCGCCGCAGGCAAACGCGCCAGCGCCTCCAGCCCGCTGACCGGCTTTCTGAGAGATTGAACGAATCTGGCGAGAATACTGATGAACTTCCACAAATATCACGCGCTTGGCAATGATTACATCATCCTCGACCCGGCTGATGTCCCTGCCGTCCCGGCTGCCGAACAAATCCGCACGATATGCCGCCGCAACTTCGGCATCGGCTCCGATGGCATCCTCTATGGTCCGCTCAAAACCGACCGCGCCGACTTCGCACTGCGCATCTTCAATCCGGACGGCAGCGAGGCCGAAAAGAGCGGCAACGGGCTGCGCATCTTTGCCAGATACCTCTGGGACCTGAAAAAAGTCACAAAAAGACCGTTCAGAATATCGACGCCCGGCGGCATCGTTACAGCACAGCTTGCCGGGGATGGCTCCTCTGTGACTGTCGAGATGGGCAAGGTCTGCTTCAATAGCGCCGAAATACCCGTGGCAGGTCCGCCACGCGAAGTCATTAACGAAACAATCGAAATCGACGGCCGGAACATCACCTTCTGCGCCGCAACCATTGGCAATCCGCACTGCGTTGTGCTCAGCGACGACATCTCCGAGGCACAGGCGCGCAGGTTCGGGCCTGTCATTGAGCGCGATTCCCGTTTCCCCAACAGAACAAACGTCCAGTTTATGAAGGTTATGGACCGCGCAAATATACGGATAGAGATTTGGGAGAGAGGCGCAGGCTACACGCTCGCCTCGGGCAGCAGCAGTTGTGCCGCCGCGGCCGTGGCGCGCAGGCTCGGTCTGTGCGATTCCAATATCGCCGTTCACATGCCGGGCGGCCAAATCGATATAGTCGTGTCCGATGATTTCTCCGTCCGAATGACCGGCCCGGTAACAAGAGTGGCCGATGGCGCAATTTCAGATGAGATATTCGGCTGATGGAGATACTTCACACACATCCAGGCCCCGACATAGTTGCACTTCTGGCCGATAAGGGCCTCGACGGCGATCACGCGCGCTGGCAAAAACGCCTTGAGCAGGTCAGCCGCAGCGACGTCGAGAAGGCCCTGTCACAGCCGCCGCCCGGCTCATACAGTCTCGACAGGCTGCTGGCGCTCATCTCGCCCGCTGCCGAGGACTACCTTGAACAAATGGCCCGGCTGGCCCACCGGCTCACCGTCCGCCGGTTCGGCAGGACAATTCGACTCTATGCCCCGCTATATCTATCCAATTTCTGCGCAAATAGCTGCCTGTACTGCGGGTTCAACAAGGAAAATCAATCCCAGCGAATAAGGCTGACCCTCGACGAGGCCCTGGCCGAGGCTGAGCTTATCGCCTCCGAAGGTTTCCGGGACCTGCTCCTTGTCAGCAGTGAGGACCCAGACTTCATCCACGTTGACTACCTCGCCGCCCTGGCCACCAGGCTCCGGGACACGTTCAGCTCCATATCGGTTGAGATATATCAGATGACCGCGGTCGAGTACGCGGCCCTCTTCGCGGCGGGCATCGACGGCGTCACACTCTACCAGGAGACATACGACCGCCGAGCCTACCGATACTTCCACCCCGCAGGACCCAAGGCCGATTACGATAATCGACTGGCGACTCCCGACAATATCGCCATCGCCGGCATGCGCGAAATAGGCTTGGGCGTCCTGCTCGGCCTGGCCGACTGGCGAATCGAGGCCCTCCCACTCGCCGAGCACGCCCATTATCTAATCAAGCGGTACTGGCAGTCTCGCGTCTCGTTCTCGTTCCCGCGCCTGCGCCCCGCGCACGAGGTGGACGGCCTGCAGTTCGACCATTTGGTGAGTGACGCAAACCTGGTGCAAATGATAACCGCGCTGCGACTGTGTTTTGCCGATGCGGGCCTGGTCCTCTCAACCCGCGAAAGCGCCCGCCTGCGCGACCATTTAATCAGGCTCGGCATAACAAAAGTAAGCGCCGGCAGCAAGACCTCACCCGGCGGCTACTCAGGCCGGGCACACGCAACTGAGCAATTCCAAATCGACGATGACCGCACCCCCGCCCAGGTCGCCGAGATGATAAAGGCCCACGGCGCCGAGCCGGTCTGGAAAGACTGGGAGCGACCGGTAGGGGAGTGAGGACGAGGGACGACAGACGACGGATGACCCGGCTTCGCCAGAGGCTACGCCGTGACAGGCAGTTGCGTGGGGTCGGCTGTGCCCACCTTCGAAAGCGTCAGCCCGAGTACCGCATTTCATAAATAGGGCGACTATGCGAAGAAGCCGGCGTGTCATAAGAAGAGATTTCTCCGCTGCGCGATGCTGTGCATCGCTCCGGTCGAAATGACGGCATAGTAGCGGGACTTACGAAATACGGTACGAGCGTAGCATTTGTCATTCCGAGCGCAGTCGAGGAATCTATTCGAATACTCCCGCGAAGCGGCTCCGCATCGGCATGATGATAAACCAGCTTTTCTTCTTTCTGTCACGATTTTTGATAGAAGAAAACTTGCTCCCTTGTAACCAGCCGGTAAAATGCCAGTGAGATACTATTGAAAGAGCGACGCGAGTTTATTATGCTGATAAAAGCCATTTGTGCTTCCCGTTTTGTACGGACTGTATAATCATTGTTCGACAAGGAGAAGAACCATGAAACAATGGCGTTTCAAGTACAAAGAGCATGACGTCGAGATTCGCAACGGCTGGATCAAAGGCGAGGCACTTATCGTGGACGGGGAGTTGCAGGACCAAAGAATCGGATCCGGCACGCGAAGTCGGCTCTACGGAAGGATAAAGTCCGGTCAAGGTCAGGGTGAGCTGATCAAGGTGTCGCTCGGTGGATGGTTCACGATCGGCTGTGTGGTGTTCATTGATGACCGAGAGGTATTCAGATCATGATGAGTCGAATTACGCAGTGCGGGCGGCGCGGTAGCCCGCGTGCCTGACTCCCATCGTTAGAGCAGAGAAAAACAATGCCATACCAACTATTCTATGACCTGTTTCCCGATATGGCGGGTAAGGAAACCCGCACCATCACCGTGTTCGGTCACAGATCAAAGACCGGACTGCCGCCCGGGGAGTATGCGTTCTGCGAGATGTTCTGCAACGAACCCGGCTGTGATTGCAGTCGGGTCTTCTTCTATGTCATGGCGTCTTTTCGCAGAGGACCTCAGGCCGTCATTGCCTGGGGCTGGGAATCCCCGGAGTTCTACGCGAATTGGTTTCCTCACGCTGACCCTGAGGCAATCGCCGGCCTGATGGGTCCGTGTCTCAATATCGGCAGTCCGCAGAGCGAATTAGCCCGTCCCATTCTCGACCTTGTGCGCACCGTCCTGTTAAAGGACAAAGCCTATGTCGAGCGGATCAAGCGGCACTACCAACTTTTCAGGGCGAGGATTGACAGCAAGTCAGTGGCGGCCTCCCGGTCGAGAAAGAGATTGAGAGACAAGATAAGGAAAGCCGGAAAGAGGAAACGAAAGGCATAACATCGAGTTGAACCGCATCGGCATGATGATAAACCGGCTTTTATTCTTTCTGTCCCTATTTCTGATGAAAAAAGAGTTGCCCCGCTGTAGCCAGCCCGTAAAATGGGGGTGAGATAATATTGAAAAAGCAACGGGAACTTCTTATACAGTGAGAAAAAGTCTGCGTTTCCCGTTTTATACAGACTGTATAGTCATTGTTCGGCACGAGAAAGAGATCGTATGCCACAACTCTATAAAGAAGTAATAGCTCGTCTTCTTGCTTCAACGCCGTTTGGTATTGATCCGAATCTGCAAGTGACTGGAAAACCGCCTACAATGGCTAACTCCGAGTTTCTGACGAACAAGGAACAGGGCGACTGGGCGGAGCAGATTGTTTTCACTGCCATCAATGAGAACTCGCCTGAGTACTGCGCTGTGAAGTATGGTAGGTCTGATTCCCTTGCCGCTGGCGATCCTGGCTTCGATGAATTCTATCAAAAATACCAAGATGAGCTTAACAATATTGGGAAACGCCCAGACCTGCTCATCTTCCGGAGATCGGATATCGATATCGAAAACGTAGATTTGGACGATGACCAGACGGTTGCCAGCGCGGTTGCTGCCATTGAAGTCAGATCCAGCTCCTTCCTCGCGAACCGCTATTCCGAATTCATGGAAGCACGAACGAATCAGGCAATTCAGCAATGCCGACATCTTAAATCAAAACTGCTGGAGCAACAAATGTCAATTCTCCTTCACCAGAAGAGTCCAGAAATCCTCGACATGATTAGGCGTTCTTCCGATGAGACGTTTAAAGAACTGGACTTTCGGCTTCGTTCTTGGTCATCATCTACAGAACTACGACGTCTCTCAGAACTGCTCAAGACACTTAAGGAACAAATCAAGACCTTGCACAAACGAGACTATCTCAGCATCACGCCAAAATTGGAGGATCTCGCGTTAGTCAACAGATGGATTCAGCATTTCAATGTCAGACATTACTACCTGCAAGTGTTCTTCGATAAAGCTTACGTCATCCCATTCAAAGATATTCTTGAAATTGCATCTGATCCCGCAAAAGAAGATGTAGTATTCTCGGTTGAGGAAGACGTGAAGAACCAAGGAAAGACGACGATCAAGATTAATGTTCAAGTTGGCAAGGAAATTTTAGGACGTATTGATATGCCAGAGCACAAATCAGCTATGAAGGAATTGCAGAGGGGCCGTCTGCTATTCTATGTAACATTTCAAAAGGGACGGGGCTACCTGGATAACAACGTATTCGTTAGCGAGATAGTAAATGATGTGTGACCTTAGTAGGGGATATAGTTCCATAGCCGGTTCGGAACATCGACGCTCGCTCGGGCAATTCTTTACGCCCTTCGATGTTGCTGCGTTTATGTGCCGCTGGGCTTTATCGGGTGGCTCAAATAATTTGTATGATCCCGCATTCGGGTTGGGATCCTTCTACTTTGCGGGCAAGTCGGTCATGCATTCCGCCACATTTGCAGGTACGGAGGTGGATGCTAAAATATTGGAGCACTTCCGAACCCATGCTTCACGGACACCATCTCTGTCTCTAAGTTGTGGGGACTATTTGGCCCAGTGGGGCCAGAGCCACAAGGCAATTGTCTGCAATCCCCCCTATATGCGTTTTCAGCACTTTACCAATAGAAGCGAAGTATTTGCAGCTTTTGAGAGACGCCTTCAAGTAAAGCTGTCCGGTTACACTAACATAGCGTCGGCGTTCTTGATAAAGTCGCTGTCAGAACTGGCACATGGAGGGCGTCTTGCCTATATCATGCCGCTTGAGTTTCTGAATACAGGTTATGGCGCGATTATCAAAGATCGCCTTCTACACCAAGGAATGTTGAAGGCGCTTATCAAACTTGAGCCAGAAAAGGAGGTGTTTCCAGATGCGACGACTTCTGTGGGAATCATTCTGGTAAGCAATGACGACCTTATTGCGCCAGTACGTTTCTATTCTGTACAGAACATGCAGGATCTGGCGGATGTGCTTTCAACTGTGCCAATACGAGAGGTTGACGTCGCGAGCCTCAAACCCTCAGAAAAGTGGCTTAAATACTTTGAAAATGGGCGCTCATCGTTTGTCTCTCCCGATCTTGTCACAATTGATTCTTATGGTGGATTTAGTCGTGGCATCGCAACTGGGGCGAACGAGTATTTTGCAATGTCACGGAGTAAGGCGAGAGAACTTGGCATTCCACGTTCGTGCTTTCTCGGTTGTATAACAAAGAGCGTACAAGTCAAGGCCTCTATATTTACAGATTCAGATTTTGGCGATCTGGAACGTACAGATACGAATGTTCTTTTGCTTAATATCAATGGTAAACCGACAGAGGCAGTGCACGAGTACGTTCGGTATGGCGAGATGATGGGATACCATCTTAGATATCTTACGAAGATGCGAACGCCTTGGTACAAATTAGAACGAAGAGCACCGGCTCCGCTGCTGTTCGGGGTGTTTTCAAGAGATAAGTTTAAGGCTGTAAGAAACTTAAGCTCAGCAGTAAATCTGACGTGCTTTCATTGCTTCTATCCAAACTTATTCGGCGAACAGCTTTGCGATGCTTTATTTCTATATTTTCGGTCAAGAGCGGCAAGGCAGATTCTTGGCATAAGTATGAGACATTACGGAGACGGATTAGAAAAGTTCGAGCCGAATGATTTGAATCATGCCTTGGCGCCTTCACAGAGTTGGTTTTCTAAGCTCCCCGCCGATGTAGTTAATAGCGCAATTGAATATTGCAGAATTAATAACTCACTTCCAGAGGAAGTTGAGGCATTATTCGAGCCTTTAGCACTGTGTGCCGAACAAGGCGCTGCACCTGACCGCTATTCCGCTGCGCTCCATAGCAGCAGGTGAGCTTGGGCGTTACCACTTTCCCATCCGGCGATACCTGAGTAGGAATCCTTCGGCCCATTCGACGCTTCGATGCAACTCAGGGCAGACTTCGCTCAGGGCGGGTCCCTCGACGGAGCGGTCCCGTCGTGCTGGGCGTCCTAAGAAAATGGAGAAGTTCTCTTTGTGCGACAAAGAGGAGATTGCCACGTCGGCCTTCGGCCTCCTCACAATGACTGACGGCGGGGTATTTGCGGACCGGATCCGGCGGCATTTGGTTTGAGGTCTGTAGTCTTCAGTCTTGAGTCTATTGTCTTGCGTGGTAGAGGGCGAAGTTGCTGATTGTGAGGCAGAGGCGGGAGTCGAGGACGCGGATTCGCAGCTTGTCGGTGGTGACGGTTTCAGTTCGGCAGATTCTTTTGTAGCCGACGGTCTGGCCCTCGGCAATCTGCTTCCATTGGCCGTCAAACTGCGCATCGACGGCAAATTTGGCAATACGCTGGCCATAGTCGCGGATGTTCTCCTGGAAGACAACGCGATTGAAGGTTTTCCTGCCGTCGAGCGTAATCACTAACTCTGCCTGCGTCGTCCAGTCCAGCGGCATCCAGCACGTCCCCGTATCGCCATCGAGCGCCTGGCCCGCATCGAAGTCCGGCCCGCGGCTTGCCGAAGCGCTCGCAGTCGCCCCTTTGGCAAGGTCGGTCTTGAACGTCTCGCGGAGAATCTCGCCGACCTCCTCGATCACCTTGCAGTCGCGCTGCCCAAACAGGCCATCGCGATCAGGCGGGATATTCAGCAGAAACACCGTATTGCCCCCGACCGAGCGATACCAGATATCGAGTATCTCCGCGGTCGTCTTGACGTGCTGTTGCTCATCCCGCCAGAACCACCCATCCCGGATCGAGGTATTGGTCTCAGCCGGATACCAGTGCAGGAAACCGCCCTTATCAGAATTCTCCCGGAGCTTGGCCAAGCTGCCGAGGTCCTGCGCCGTCATATCCGGCCAATCGAATTTGTCCAGCGGCGCGCTTATCGGGATAACGCTCCACTCGGCCTCTCTCGTGCCGCCGCCCTCATTGCCGCACCATCGCACATCCGGCCCTTTGCCGAAGATAACCGCGTCTGGCGCAAGCTGCCGAATAAGCTCATACCAATACTGATAAGTGTATTTTTGCCCGCCCTTGCGCTTCGGATGCGCCCCGTCGAACCAGACCTCATAAACCGGCCCGTACTCGGTCAGCAGCTCGAACAGTTGGTTAAGGAAATACTCGTTGTAGTCATCGACGAGGAATTTGAACGTCCGCGTGTCCTTGAATGGACGGCCCGGCGCCGGGCGGGGGATCACCCGCTCGGTATATTCGCTCAGGTTGCCGTAAACACCGTCGGCGCTCTCGATCTGGTGCAGATCCGCGGGCGATAAATACACGCCGAGCTTCAGCCCGTACTTCCTGCACGATGCCGCCAAATCCTGCAGCACGTCGCCCTTACCGCCTCGCCAATTGCTCGATGCCACCGAGTGCGCCGTATATCGCGTCTGCCACAGGCAGAAACCGTCGTGGTGCTTGACGGTGAGAATCGCCTGCGTCATCCCCGCGGCCTTCATCATCCGGCACCACTGGTCCGTATCCAACTTTTCAGGGTTGAAAATCTTGGGGTCCTCCATCCCCGTGCCCCATTCACGCCCGGTGAACGTATTGACGCCGAAGTGAATGAAAGCAATGAACTCGCCTTCCTGCCACGCCAGCTGCCGGGCCGAGGGCCGGACGTTCACCGCCTGACGAATGAGCTTCTTAGCCTCGTCCTCTTCGCTCGGGGCCACCGCCGCGTCCACCATATCATACACACGAACGTAATCGACCACAAAGTAATCGGGCAGCTTGGCTTTTGTTATATCCCCGCCCCATGTACCTATCTCCTCGGTCAGCTTTACATACTCGGCTACCTGCGAGACCCCGCCGCCCCTCGTGCGCCAAATCTCCTTGCCGTCAACGTAAAAAACGTACTCATCCGGTGTCCAATGCAGCCCGAACGTATGAAATCCCTCGCTCAGGCCGGGTATTGCGCTTTCCTTGCCGACGTGTTTGTGCTCCTTGCCGTAGCCGTCCCAGTGAAGGTTCTGCGTTATCTTATCCTCCCGCCACGGCTTTTCCATAACGTCTATTTCCGTCCCGTCTCTGCCCGCATTCCCTATCTGGTTGACGCTGCTCGTATGAAGCCAGAAGGCAGGCCAATGTCCCTCCTGCGTCGGGAACTTGCACCGGCACACCCAATATCCGAACTTATGCTCGAATTTTCCTTTGGTCCGCAGGGCGCCGCACGTATAGCGCTCGCCGTCCTTCCTTGTGCGGATAAGCAGATTCCCCGCGCCGTCGGTGTATGAGTCCTCTTTCACCCAGTACCCGTCCCGCCGTTTCCAGTCGCCCAGAATCTCCCACTTGGACTCATCAACCTTCGCCCCGTCAAATTCATCGCTCCAGGCCGGCTTCCATTCCTTCCCTTCCGGGATCGGCGGCAAAAACCCCTCTGCCACACCTGATAACGCCGTTTTTTCACCCTCGGCCCCCACAACGCCGGCGAGCAAGGCGAACACCGCGCAGACAACCACCAGCTTTAACATGCAGGACGATTGATTTTTCATAGGCCTCTTTCCTTTAGGTTGCTTTTTAAGGCTTCTGCAAAATTGCAGGTTAGGCCTACTTGGAAAAGAAAAAATCGTTTG
>CAYGZM010000089.1:0-15303 GCA_964354365.1 uncultured Pirellulales bacterium | reverse complement strand
CGTACCCTTCGACTGTGCTCTGGCGGCGCACAATGCGCAACCCTTGTGGGAATTCGCCGAACAACCTAACGAGCATTTTACCACGGTCCGTCCCTGTCTGCTTCTTATCGAATTCCACTATATCCGGATAAGCCCCTGGGGCCAACTCAGTTACAATCTGCGACGCCGGGTACTGCGAAGCCATGCCCTCATACCGGGCCAGTTCGTATTCCGCCATAAAGCCCAGCTTTTCATACACAGGCCGTCCTGCCGGTGTGGCATCGAGACGGATGGTCGGAACGCGTCGGTCTTCAAGATAGTCAAGGGCATATCGCAGCAATCGGGTCCCGATGCCCCGGCCGCGGGCGTTCACATCGACCAGAACCATCGCTATCCAGGCGACACTTCCAAGGACACAAGTGGTGGTCGTTCCCACAGCATATCCATCCAACTCGGCGACGAAGCAGCCCTCGGGCTCAAAATGCATAAAACGCAGCCAGTCGGCTTCGGTCTGGTTCCACCGGGCCTGTCGCGACAATCTCAGACCAAGCTCTCGGTCTTCGATCTTCATCACTCTGATGTGGATAGCCTTCATGAATCCAAGCGGCTTTTCAATTCGCCAAACAGGTTTATCCCACGAGCTTGACACCTGGCGGGTCCAGGGGTAAGTCCTTGGGCCCATACGGCACAAGAATTCTCAAGGGTGTTTTCGAGGGCAGTGTATTATATCCCCCTTGATCTTGAATATTCAAGTGTCATGTCAGATCAATGGATATAAACGCCAATGGTGTTCAGGCATTCCTTGTTTGGACCGGTTCCCCTGCTCGGCAGCGAACTCAATCGACCCTTCCCGTATTCTCTGCAAGCCCCGGGTAGTCATCGTTCCCGTAGGGTCACGTCCAGGCCAAAAGCCTTGAAACAGGAGATTGCCCTTGAAAAGAAGGGATACGACAGTACAATGATGACCAGAGTCAAAACCGCCTCCTAATTCGAAGGCACTTTTGTTTCATTCTTACGACTACTTATAGGCGATAGGAGAATCCGGTGTTCATAACAGCAACCAGACCCCTGAAAGGGACGCAGGTCATGAAGTCATGTTGGGACGTTAGGAAGGCCGAATCACCTCCGCAAATAGTGATGTTGACTGTCCTCGTGGCAGTCGCCATAGGGTTGTCAGCAGCACAGGGCGAGGCAGCCGCCAATGTCGTGGTCTGGGACACTTGCTCGCATTTTGCCGACGTGGTCGATATTGGAAACAGGACCGGCTGGAAAGTTGTGCCTGCCGATCTTCTTATGCTCGAAGCCGACCCACCCAAAGCATCCTCAGACCCGGGTTACTATGGCAGAGAGTACTCCTTCGAGGGAGATGCGGTCATAGAGAACGCCTGCCTGACCGCGGTGTTGTGGTCGGGCAAAGGAAGAGTAGCTATCTACTCGAAAGCCGCTCCAGGCAGGAAGATTGTGGAATTTGTCCCGCTTCAAATGAAGACAAGGCCGGCGAGCATCAGCCGCTGCGGGATCTTGCAGAATACCGGTGATGAGGCGGCGCTGGAAGTCTCTTTTTCCGCCGACGGCTCACCGGATCTGTCCGCTGTCCTTTCTCTTGGCAAGACGGAGATTGTCCAGATCAAACCTGCTCAGCACGTCAAGGGAATCAGTCTGCTGAGCTCAATCGAGTATGGTGTAGCGCCCAGCTTCATCGGCGATGACCTGATATATGGTCGTGGGCGGTCTTTTTCGGTGGATACACTCTACATTCCGTCAGAGAATATCTTCCTTGGGTTGCTGAAGGGAGAAAACAGTGTGCTGGTCATCACCTGGCCGGAAGGGAAGCAGCAGATGAGGCTTGGGTTGGGCGGTGGAGAGCAAGCGGACCAATTCATCGAGTCTGTTGATTTTGACAATGACGGGCAGAGTCTCTATATGGCCGTTTTGGAGGCGCCCGGCATCTGGCATAAAGAAGAGTTAAAGCCTTCCTATTTGGAGAAGGATGCAGCAATCAACTGGAAAAGGCCTTTCCCCGCAAAATGGATAACCCAGTTATACGAAGGCGAGGTGGAAACCACTTTTGCATTCAGAGAGTCCAAAGGCCAGATATGGCGCGGGGTAGCCGGCATGTATAACTACCCGGTCTGGTTCGACGGGGACAGCGCATTCTATCATCTGAGCAAGAAGGTGCCGCCGAAGGGCGAATCTCTCATCTACTTCCTGGAAGGCAAAGACACTCCTGTCTCGATCTCTACGCCTGTTGACATTATGAAGGCGACGCTGGGCCGGCAGATGTGCGATAGCATACTCGACCTTGCCGGTCGCAAGCTCCGCACCCATCATAGAAGGGGAGCCGCGGGCATTCGTCGCGCCTGTACCTGCGGATGCACAGACGCCATAGAGGCAGTCTTCAAGGCAGGAGAAGAGAACGACAGGAGGGAGTACGTCGAGGGGGCCGTAGAGGATATGCTCTACTTTGTCAGGCGGCATATAGAAAGGATCGATGAGTACAGGGCTTTTGCCGGCGAGATGATCAAGTTTCTACGCGCGACAGCAAGCTCTTCTGCCGAGCTGAGGCCATTCCTTGATAGTCTGGAGCAGACAGCGCAGCAGATACCCCAGGAATACGATGTGCAGAAAGAGAACATCAAATCTCTCAATTATGCTGTTGAGCTGGCTCGCAAGACAACCGATCTCGCCCGCAGGAAATCTCCGCAAAACCTGCCAACCTGCCTGGAACTCTGCAAAGAGTGGAGAGGAATGGGCGGTGCTCAGGACGGTCTTCTTGCGCAGTATCACATAATAGCCAGGAAACTGTTTCAGGAGGCGGGGTATGGCTGTGCGAATCAGCCCAAAGCGGTTGAATTGGCACGAGAGGTTAGAAGACGCTGCAGGCAGTGTCTTAGGAATCCCGACGGCTACGAGATATGGCCGAATTATTGAATATGAAGTATCAAGCTCAGCAGTGTAGAACGGAAACCGAGAATCATGAGGCGCTTCATCGTATCTGTATTTGTCCTGTTCGGGGCTTTGGCACTGCTTCAAGGCTGTGAACGCAAGGTTCCAAATGATGAACCGGAAGCTTCGGGTGACCGCCCAAGCGAGACAGGGACCGGACCCGAAATAGAGATGGTTGAGCTTCCAGGCGGCCGATTCACGATGGGAGACAAGGATGAGCCGGATGCAAAACCTCATGAGGTTGTCTTAGGCTCATTCTACATAGACAAATACCTGGTGACTCAAGAGCAATACCAGAGAGTCTGCGGAGAGAATCCTTCCCGCTGGAAGGGAAGCCAGAATCCCGTGGAGCAGGTACGCTGGTCCGACGCCGTGAAGTTCTGCAATCAGCGTTCTCGCCTGGAGGGGCTTGAACCCTGCTATGACTTGAAGACTTGGCAATGCAACTTTGATGCGAATGGATACAGACTGCCCACGGAGGCAGAGTGGGAATATGCCTGCCGGGCGGGAACACAGACAGCCTATTTCTTCGGGAGTGACGCCTCGAAACTGACTGACTATGCCTGGTTTGACAAGAACTCCGCCAGACACCCTCACCCCGTGGGTCAAAAACCGCCCAATCCTTGGGGATTGTATGACATGTGCGGTAATGTATGGCAATGGTGCAACGACTTTTACAAGGTGGACTACTACCAGGAGGCTCCCCAGGAGAACCCCAGGGGACCCAAAGAAGGCCAGAGCAAAGTGGTCCGTGGCGGCGCGTGGAAATTCAGCGCCCAGAATTGTCGCGCCGGCTATCGCTATTACGAGAATCCAGGTTATGTAGATGTCTGTTTTGGATATGACATCTATGGCTTTCGGTGCGTCAGACACAACGAACGATCAGCAGGATCCATGGGTGTCGAGAAAGTAGGTCACTAATTGGGTCAACCACCCAACCCCGATCCGCGACCGCCAGGGGACGGTTTGTCGGAAGACCCGCAGCCGTAGCCCTGGACAGTCGATGGTTGCTTTCGTCCTGATTGCAGGAGCTTGAGATTGATGGTATGATCCATGGCGGCAAGTCACGCTTGACTGCCGTGCTGCTGTGAAAGGATGGCTCAATATGCGGGAGGATACATGAAACGTACGGGTATTTATGCGATTGGACTTTTGTTCCTTTTCTCCGCGGGCCTTCTCGACACGGTCGAGGCGCGCCAGGAAGGAAGCGACGACGGTAACAAGGTGGATGCGAGCATACGCCGCCTTATCAGCGATGTTGACTCCGAGCGAATATCGAAGCACCTCTTCTATCTCTCAAAGGATCCTTTGCCCTATCGGAAGTTGAACCTGACGTTGCCAGGTCATCAGAAGAACACACTCTACGAGGCCGACGACTACCTTGCCGGCAAATTGGAGGCGTGGGGATATCGCGTCGAGCGAGAGGGCGTTCGGGTACAGGCATTTCGTCGGGATACGAGCAAGCCAAAGCACGCTCAGTACTCCCCGCCCAAACCCGAAGATCCTTGGTACACGGCCTACAATCTCTACGCCGAAATAAAAGGCCGCTCGCATCCCGACAAGATCATCGTAGTGCTCGCTCACAAGGACTCGCAGAGCTGGATCGATTCCCCGGGAGCCAACGACAACGCAATTGGAACCGCCGGTGTACTGGAGATGGCGCACGTCCTGGCAGAGTACACCTCCGAGAGCACCATCCGGTTTCTCTTCTGCAATGAGGAACACACACCGTGGACCAGCAAGGCCGCAGCGCAAAAGGCGAAATCGCGTGGAGATAATATTATTGCCGTCTTCAACATGGATGGCATTGGAGCCAAGACGGCAGAGGAGGTTGCCGCAGGCAAGAAGACCAACGTGACCGCGTATACAAAGCCCGAGGGCAAGCATCTTGCTGAACTGATGGGCGAGGTGAACGCTCGATATTCCATCGGCCTGGAACAGCGGACTGCAGAGAGGCCACGACCCGGCGACGACGATGGGTCGTTTGTTCTGGCCGGCTACCCCGCCGCGGTCATCAATATCGGATCTCTACCTTACGGCGACCCAAACTACCACGCCGAGGGAGACATCCCGGAAACGTGTGATATTGAGAACGCGGCCATGACCGTGCAGGCAACGTTGGCGGCAGTAGTAACCATCGACCAGGACCTCTGAGCGACTTGCCGCCTTATCCGCCACGGCATTTCGTTGGGTATCGGAGGAATCCGGGCCAATTGACGATCTGACCAAGAGGCATTTCCCCAGACATTATCATCCCTTGGAAGTCTATTGAATCGGCAAGGCTTGAAAGATATCATGAGTGTGGATTTGGCAAAAGTGCTCTTGCCCCCGCAAGTCAGGTGCGTCCGACGAGGCAGGTTGATTGGCTGAATTGACAAAGGTTACTTTGTCTATGATAGACGCGTATGAGTTTCGCACACTACTGGAGTAAGGACAATGGCTAATGTGATGAGCAGAAGGGTATTTCTATGGCAGGCCGTGGCCACTGCCGCTGGTACGGTGGGATTGGTGTGCCGGAGTTACGCAGGGTCGTCATCTCGAAGGACAAGCAAGCGTCTCAACATCTTGTTTATCGCAGTGGACGACCTTCGTCCACAACTGGGCTGTTACGGTGACCGAGTAGTGAAGTCGCCACATATTGACCGGCTCGCAGCGCGAGGGATGGTCTTCAGCCGGGCCTACTGCCAGCAGGCGCTGTGCAGCCCATCGCGTATCTCGCTGCTGAGCGGCCGATATCCTGCCACGACACGGATCTTCACCATCGGTCCAGCGCTTCGTGAAACCATGCCGGACATCGTAACACTGCCACAGCACTTCAAGAACAACGGCTATTTCACCCGCAGCCTGGGTAAGGTCTATCACGTTGGCATTGATGACCCCCCATCGTGGAGTGTGCCGTCGTGGCAGTCGAGGAAACCACGCTATGGACCAGAGGGTGAGGCCGCGATGCGTAAATACCGCGATGAAATGAAAGCGGCCGGCAAGGCGATCCCATCGAAGGGCCAAGACGCAGCCTTCTATGCCGGGCCGGCGTTTGAATCGCCCGATGTGCCGGATGAGGCGCTGGCCGATGGCGATATTGCGCGCGAGGCGGTGGCGGCGTTGCGCGAACTGGCGGGCAAATCCGAGCAGCCGTTCTTTCTGGGGGTGGGTTTCCACAACCCGCACGTGCCGTGGGTGGCGCCAAAGAAGTATTGGGACCTTTACAACCCAGAGGACATCCCTCTGCCGGATAACCAATATCCGCCCAAAAACGCGCCCGATTTCGCTGCCAGGTCCGGGGCCGATTTCTACTGGTATGGCAACGTGCCCAAAGACCGCAAGATAACGCCTCAGTTCGGGCGCCGCTGCCTTCACGGTTATCTGGCGGCCGTCAGCTATATAGACACACTCGTTGGCCGCCTGCTGGACACACTTGCAGAAACCGGATTGACTGAGAATACCGTAGTCATTCTCTGGGGTGATCACGGATACTACATGGGCGAGCACGGCTGGTGGGGCGGCAAGCACAACAACTACGAGGGTGCGACGCGAGCGCCGCTCATTATTGCAGTGCCCGGCCAGAAGAACCAGGGCGCAAAAAGCGATGCCCTTGTCGAGTTCGTGGACATCTATCCGTCTTTGGTGGATATCTGCGGCTTGCCGATGCCAGGCGGCTTGGAGGGCCGAAGTTTCAAGCCCCTGATCGAGGATCCTCTCGGCTCCATCAAGAAGGCCGGGTGCAGTTGGTATCCCAAGGGTGGCTACCAGGGCGTTGCCATGCGCACGGATCGGTGGCGGTTCGTGGAATGGCGGAAAGCCGGCTCTCCGGATGTCCACGAGCTATACGACCACCAGAACGATCCGGAGGAGAACGAGAATCTTGCCAACAAGCCCGAGCACAGTGCTATCGTCAAGGAGCTTTCTGCAATGCTGCGCGCCAATCTCAAAGCCAGGCCGTAGGCTCGCCCGCCGTGCGTTTGGCGGGCATGCCTGTCTCTTATTGTACCCCTTGCCTCTTAAAGTCGATATATCCGCGATCCACATCCGTGCGGATCAGTTGCACGCTGAGCCTGTGACCGACGTCCATGCCTTCAAAACTCCTCACCAGTCTTCCTTCAACGGGCGGATGCAGAAGGCGGACCCACGTGCCTTTGTCGGATGCGCCGGTGACAACGGCATCGAACCGCTCTCCAGTTCTTGATTCGAGCAGCATTGCCGCTGCGGATTTCTCAACCTGTCGTTCGACCTTCTTCGCGGTGTCCTCTTCTTCGGTGCAGTGCTTTGCGAGCGTCTCCAATTCTGCGGTCTCATAGGGCAGGGAACCACACATAGTCTCTATGTACCCTCCGGAGCATGGCAAGGCGCACGGAAAGATGCTTGCGTTGCCGTGGAGATCGCGGCATGATTATCTACAAACCTGTGTCCAAGAAACCCAGGGCCGTACAGATTATTATGATTCGAAGAAGATTTTGATTTTATTTTGGAATTGGAAGGCTTTGTTGTGTAGCCAAGCGTTCTATATGGGAAATACCGGTTTTAACAATTATTCTGGGAGGAATCGATATGGCTGAAAAAACCAACAGTCCTCAAGTTCAAACGTCCGCACACATCCGGTGTATGCTTTTCTGTGTGATGATTGCGACGCTAACGATGGTTTATACTGTCCAGGCAAAGCAGGCGGATGCCTTTGAACAAAATAGAAAGCTCGGCAGAGGGGTCAATATCATCGGTTATGACCCGCTCTGGAGGGCAAAGGAGCAGGGGCGCTTCAAAGAAGAACACTTCAAGATCATAAAAGACGGCGGCTTCAGTACAGTCCGGATTAATCTGCACCCCTTTCAGCTTATGGATAAGGATGAGCCATATCGGCTGAGCAGCTCCTGGTTTGAGGTTCTTGATTGGGCGGTGGAAAATGCCCTGAAAAACCGTCTGATGGTGATTTTAGATATGCACGAATTTAATGCTATGGGTGCTGACCCACAAAGCAACAAGGAGAAGTTTTTGTCGTTCTGGCGACAACTCGCCGAGCATTTCAAGGATGCGGCCGACGCGTCGGGCAAGTCGGAGAACGTTCTGTTTGAGATACTGAATGAGCCGTCCGGCAAGTTGACAGGCGAATTATGGGATAAATATTATCGTGAGGCGCTGGCGATTATCCGCCAGACCAATCTGACGCGGACGGTGATTATTGGTCCGCCATCCTGGAATTCGGTTAATAGCCTAAATGAGCTAAAGCTCCCCGAGGACGACCGTAATATCATTGTAACGGTTCACTATTACCTTCCTATGGATTTCACACATCAAGGCGCTTCCTGGGCGGGCCGTAAAGATAAGGTCGGTGTGGAATGGCCTGGCACGGATGAAGAAAAGCAAGCGATAGTCCGCGATTTTCAGAGGGTTCAAGACTGGTCGAAAAAGCATAACAGACCCATATTCTTAGGTGAGTTCGGTGCGTATGATAAAGGCCCGATGGACTCTCGCGTGCGGTACACCTCTTGCGTGGCGAGAACAGCGGAAGAGATGGGCTTTAGCTGGGCGTACTGGCAGTTTGATTCAGACTTTATCGTTTATGATATAAGCCGGGACCGGTGGGTTGAGCCGATTCATAACGCTTTGATACCTCCGAAGCAATAATGACTTCTGTGATAATTCTTAATGATGGAGGACACAACACATGTCTGGCTCAACGAAAAGAACGATTATTTCCCTGCTCGGTATTGGTACTACAACGCTATTTACGGTGCAATAACGTGCTCCATCTGGCCGGAAATGCGTTTATCGCCTTTTGGGCTGCCAGCAGGCAAAAGGCCGGCAATGCCCGCCCACAGCGAGCGTTCCGCTGGTGGCCTGTAAAGCGCAAAACGCATGTTTACATGCGTCAAAGTCCCCTTATGGCCAAGTGGATTCTTGATATTCGGTAGAACTTTTCTAACTGCGGATACAATAATAGATTATGCTTGTCGGCAAAATTAAAGTGGCGTTGTAGTATTCGGGGAGGCTGGCAAAGTCCATTTCCGTAGTGGGGGTGAGGGCTTCATTCATGCCGATGAACGGGTGGGCGCCGGCGGGATGCGTCGCGCCAATTTTCCTGGCGTTAGACAGTTGCAAATTGGCGCCGTGTGTAGTATCGTATTCAATTAACAGGCGTCAGAGCACAAATGGAAATAGCCGTTTTCGGCCCGCCGTGGCGGGCAAACGTCAAACCATAAACAGGCACTGGCTATAAGGACGCATACAATGAACCGACGTGACTTTCTCAAATGGACCGGCTCCGCTGCTGCGGCAGCCCGCCTCGGCGGGTTACCGCAGGCCCGGGCCGCAGCCGCCCCATCGGGCCGGACCGCGCAGGGCAAGAAGCCCAACATCATTTTTATTTTAGCCGATGATTACGGTATCGGCGGCCTGAGCTGCTACGGCAGCGACAGGTTCAAAACCCCCAATCTCGACGAACTGGCGCACGGGGGCATACGGTTCGAGCACTGTTTCGCCATGCCCTTGTGTGCGCCGACACGGGGCGTCTGCATGACTGGCCGATACCCCTTCCGCACGGGCGTCGTGGACAACGGCGCCGGCAAGGCGGCCCATCCAGACAAGGAAGTCTGCATCGCCAAGGTGATGAAACAGGCTGGGTACGCGACGGCCGTGGCCGGAAAATGGCGGCAATTACAGTATTTCTCCACGAAGGAAGACGGCCAGCGGTGGGGATTCGATGAGTTCGTTGTGTGGGGCGTTGAGGGCAACAAGGGTGAGCGGTACTGGGACCCCGCCTACAACAAGAACGGCGAACAGATACCCGACACCCAGGGCAAGTACGGCCCCGACCTGCTCCACCAGTTCGTTGTTGACTTCATCCGTCGCCATCGAAATGAGCCTTTCTTCGTTTACTATCCGATCCCGCTGATTCACGGCCCCATCCTCCGGACACCCGATACTCCACCCGGCGGCACGGAGCTCTACGCCGATAACATCACGTATCTTGACAAGCTGATGGGGAAGCTCGTCGCCGAGCTGGACAGCCTGAACCTTTGTGAGAAGACCCTGATCGTCTTCACGGGCGACAATGGCTGTACGGGCCAGGCGTCGGGCGCCAAGGGCGGCGGCGGGGGGGCGATCCGCGGTCGTGACATCGATGGCGCCAAGGGCAGCATGAAGGAGGGCGGCAGCCGCGTTCCGCTGATTGTGAGCTGGAAGGGCACCACGCCCGCCGGGCAGGTATCGAAGGACCTGGTGGATGTCGGCGATTTCTTTGCCACCTTTGCCGAATTGGCCGGGGCCAAGCTGCCGGAAGGCGTCACGATAGATGGCCACAGCCTCGCACCACAGATCACGGGGCGGCAGGGCACGCCGCGCGAATGGATTTTCGTGCAGTTGGGTAATCAGTGGTACGTCCGCGACGCCCGCTGGAAGCTCAATAACCAGGGCCAGTTGTTCGATATGAAGGACGCCCCATTCCAGGAGACTCCAATCCAGCCAGACAGCACCGAGCCTCAGGCACAAGCGGCGAGGGCCAGGCTTCAGGCGGCGCTTGATCAACTGCGGCCGCAGGGCGCGGGCAGTTCGCCGGCTGCTGAGCCGAAGAAGCCAAGGAAAAGGGTCGGTAAGAAGAAGCAGCAGTAGGGGCGGTTGGCTGAATAACGCAAAGGAACAGGGTCAACACAAGCCGTATGTGAGAAAGGCGCATGCAGCCCAGCCATGCGTGGTCGGCGTCTTCCACACGATGTTCTCCCCGTTCACTCCGAATTGGCGGCCCACCGGTTGCGGGCCTCGACGACGTCACGTTCCACGAGACTAACTTAAATCTCTGTCCACTGCCCTGGGATCGGCACTGGGTAACGGCCTTGGGCGTCGGCTTGGACCGGTGCAGCGCTGTCGTCGGTGAGTCGATCGATGTTCGGGCAGAACTGGAAATCGGAGGCCATCGTTTCGTCCCAGGTGATGACCTTCCCGCAGTGGGCCGCCGCCCGGCCCATGATGTCGGCGAGATTCGACAGAGCGGCGCGTTTCGCCTCATTGTGCGGACGGTCGTTGCGGATGGCATCGAGCAGCGCATCCCACTCCGCCTGCCAGGGTGTGACAGCTTCCTTTGGCGCACGCCAGGCGATGTTGTCGCCCACGCACCGCTGGTCTTTGTAGATGTGCACCGTACCCTCATGGTTGCTGCCGGAGAACTGTGCTGCGCATTTCGTCCCATGGAGGTAGGTCGCAAATTCGGTATGGCAATTCGCAAGCCAACGGACCACGTCGAACGCCTTGGTCCCATCCGGGAACGTCCACTCAATCGTGAACGAGTCGAGGTTCTGGCCGCAGTCGGTGCTGTTGGCCGCGCGCCCGCCGATGCCGTGCGCCGAAACCGGCCACGCATCCTTGATCCAGCATATCTCATCTATCTGGTGAATGTCCATCTCCGCGAATAATCCGCCTGAAACCCAAAGGAAATGCGTGAAGTTGCGAATCTGCCAGTGCAGGTCCTTCACGGCCGCCGGCCGCTGGCCCAAAGGCCCGCACGGTTGCATCCGGTAGGCGCGGATGAGCTGGATGTCGCCAAGCTCCCCGTTGCGAATCCGCTTGATAAGTTCGTGACGATTTCGCGAATGCCGGCACTGCAGGCCGGCGGCAATCTTGAGGTTCTTTCTCTCGGCGGCTTCCCCGGCCTTGATCACGCACCGCACGCCCGGCGGATCGGTCGCAAACGACTTTTCCATAAACACGTTCACGCCCTTCTCCACAGCGTATTCCAATTGCCTCGGACGAAAGCCCGCGTAGCCGGTCAGCATCGCCACATCGCCCGGACGCAGACAATCAATCGCTTTGCGCCAGGCGTCGAAACCGGCGAACCGCTGCTCCGCCGGCACATCCACCTTCGCGCCGTATTGCTCGCTCAAAATCTTGTGGGCGCTGGCCAGCCGATTCTCGAAGAAGTCCGCCATCGCCACTAATTTGACCGGCCCATTCGGCGAATCGAACGCATTCGCCGCCGCCCCGCTGCCGCGCCCGCCGCAGCCTATCAAAGCCAGTCGAATGGTGTTATCCTCCGCCGCATGCATTGCCGTGATGCCGACACTCGCCAATGCGGATGCGGCAGCCGCCTTCCCGCTCCACTTCAAAACGTCCCGACGTGATGACTTCCACAACGTTGATTTCGATGCGTGAGAATCTTTTTTCATGGCGACTTCTCCATAGCGTATGGTACTCGAGTTTCTGGGCACTGACTTGGATGTTATCATGATGCTTTTTTAGAGAAACTGCAAGCGCTTATACTCTATTTCTGCCGGGTCTGGTTGATATAGAGTCGAAAACCTCCACGTTCAACGACCGTATTTCTATCTTGAGGAGAACCGTGGGCTGGGCTCATCTCCTCTAATTCGGCCACGATTCGCCTCTATGAATATTTGGCCCCTGTGGGGTCAGACAGTCTGAGTCAACAAGAATGAAAGCTCCTGCTCTTGAAAGACTTGTAGAAATCCGCGGGCAATGGAGCCAATGGGATTCGAACCCACGACCTCTTGCATGCCATGCAAGCGCTCTCCCATCTGAGCTATGGCCCCTGGGTAAAGCTAAATTATAACAGGCACATCCAATTCCTGCAAACAATTTCTTCGCTTTCTTCCGAACATCCGAACAGGAACCCGGACGCCGGAGGCAGACCAGCGCTTGTCCTCCCGGCCCCGGCAAACTATACTAATTCCAAAGTACCCTCCGATATGAGCAGCCGTATATCAAACTGTTGAAAGGACGTATATTGGGGGCCCCAGCTAAAAGGCAAAGAATACTCATTACCGGACGTGTACAGGGTGTGGGCTTTCGCCCGGCTGTGTACAGAATAGCTCGGGCATTAGGCCTGACGGGCTTTGTCTGCAACGACACAAAGGGCGTTACAATCGAATTGCAGGGCCAAAAAGAGCAAATAGCCGAATTTCTGACCCGCCTGCAGTCGGGTGCCGATAAACCCCCTCTGGCGGAGGTAAAATCCTGCGATACGGTTGACATACCGGTTGTTGAGGGGGAAAGAGAATTCGTCATCCGAGCCAGCGACGCCACAGGGACCGCCCTGTCCGAAGTGACCGCCGACGTCGCCATGTGCCGCGATTGTCTGGCCGAGATGGCCAATGAAAAGGATTTTCGCTATGGCTATCCCTTCATAAACTGCACGAATTGCGGCCCACGGTATTCGATAGTCAAGACGATACCTTATGACAGACCAAACACGACAATGTCGGCTTTCGAGATGTGCGACAAATGCGCCGGCCAGTACGCCGATGCTGCCGACCGGCGTTTTCACGCCCAGCCCGTCGCCTGCCCTGCCTGCGGGCCGAGGATATGGCTGACGGACAGCAAGGGCAAGACAATTGAATCACAAACCGGCAGAGTAATTGCCCAAGCGGCAAAGCTGCTTTTGGCCGGGAGAATCGTGGCGATAAAAGGTATCGGCGGATTCCACCTTGCGGTCGATGCCCTTAACGATAAAGCTGTGCGGCGACTGCGGCAGCGCAAGAGGCGAGACCATAAGCCTTTTGCCATGATGGCCGACTCAATTGGAAGGATAAAGGCATACGCAATCGTCGGCGACGCGGCAGAGCAGGCCTTGACCAGCCCTCAAAGTCCGATAGTCCTGCTCCCGAAAAAGGGGAATCCGGCGATAGCGCCCTCGGTTGCGAGCGGTGTTGGCACTTTTGGCTTTATGCTCTGTTACGCCCCGCTGCATCATCTGTTATTCGCCCAGGGCATAAATGTTCTGGTAATGACCAGCGGCAATCTCTCCGATGAGCCGTTGATTTGCAGGAACGAAACAGCATTGGAGAGGCTGGGCTGCGTTGCCGACGCCTTTCTGATGCACGATAGGGAAATCTACAGGCAGGTGGATGACTCCATCGTGCATTTTGTCGATGGGCAGCCGGTCCTGCTCAGACGGGCAAGAGGATACGCCCCGACGCCCATTATTACCAAAGAGAGTTGCCCTGAAGATATATTCGCGGCCGGGGCCGACTTGAAGAACACGTTTTGCCTTGCAAAACAGAACCAGCTTATATGCAGCGAACACATAGGCGATCTTGAGGACGCAGAAGTCTATCACCACTATGTCGGTTCAATCGAGCATCTGCGAGGACTGTTTGAAGTCGGGCCTCGGATAGCAGCCTGCGACCTCCATCCCGGCTATCTGTCTATGCAATATGCTCTCTCGTTGGCCGGTTTGAAGGTCATTGAAATCCAGCATCACTGGGCCCACGTAGCGTCTGTCTTAGCCGAGCACGGTGTCCCCGGGCCGGTCATCGGTCTTGTCTGCGACGGCACCGGCTATGGAACCGACGGCGCAATTTGGGGCTGCGAGTGCCTGATTGCATCGCTGGAGAAGTTCGAGCGATTTGGCCATCTGACTTACTACGACCTGCCCGGGGCGGACAAGGCGAGCAAAGAGGCCATAAGACCTTTGCTGGCGCTGCTAAAGAAGGCTTATGGAGACGAATTTGAGCTGTCCGAACTCAAATGGCTGATTGAGCCGATTGAGGCGGACCTGCTGAAACAGCAAGTGATCATCGAGCAGCTTGAAAAACACATCAATACCGTCAAGACCTCCAGCGCCGGAAGGGTGTTCGACGCCGTCGCCGCGATGCTGGGCTTAGGCAGCTATAACCATTTTGATGCGCAACTGCCGATGGCCCTCGAGGCAATCATTGAGACCGGCATCGAGGAGCGCTACGGTTTTGAACTCGCAGGCAGGCCGGGCGAACCCGTCAAGCTCGATCTGAGCAAAATGATAAGAGAGCTGATTGCAGATGTGCGAAATGAGGTGGCAGGCGGCATTATCTCGGCGAAGTTCCACAATTGCCTCGCTGCCGGGCTCCTTGAAACGGCCAAAGCAGCCAGGCTAACCACCAGGTTGAACACCGCTGCACTGAGCGGCGGCGTGTTCTGCAATGGATATTTGGCGAATCGCTTGGTCAAACTCTTGAAGAAAAACGATTTCGATGTATTATTCAATCGGAATGTCCCGTCGAACGACGGCGGAATATCCCTGGGTCAGGCGGCCATCGCCGTTAGGGCCTGCATCGACAAGAAAATCAATATCACTGTCAGGCCCAGCCTCGCCGCGTACGACGGAGCCGAAGATACGAATATTGGATGCGCCGTGTCTTGAAGCAACGGCACGAATGTCATCGCGTTTTTCGCTTAGAAGTCGCCCAATATCCATAGGATACACTCTTACATTACAGCTGAGGGAGTCACACATCGAAAGCATTGACCCCCGCTCTGTTGGGCAATAGAATACCGATTAGTCGTTGGACAGCAGGCGATAGACGAGCCGCGATTCACGAGATACGAACGACGAGCGACGAGCGACGAACTATGTGTTTGGCAATACCGGCAAGGATAATCGAGCTTGACAAGGATATTGCGGTG
>CAYGZM010000088.1:0-15750 GCA_964354365.1 uncultured Pirellulales bacterium | reverse complement strand
AAACAAAGCCAATGGTAAAATAGGTAAAATGACCATAAGTACAGTAGCAACAAAGCCTTATCCCAATGAACAACGAACAATCAGCAACGAATGTTACTCAAAACAAACCCAATCAAAGCCAATTTCAAAGCCCAAAGAATATGATTATTTCTCAGTTCTACGCCGCTTCCCCGGTGAGGGGATTACAATCCGGGCATCGCCTTTTCTGTGAACTTGATGATTTCGTTCATCATCAGGACGGATTCGTATGGGAATCGTCCGACCGCCGTTTCAGCCGAGAGCATCACAAAATCGCTCCCGTCGATGATTGCGTTGGCCACGTCCGTAACCTCAGCCCGCGTCGGCCGGGGATGCTCGGTCATGTGCTCCAACATCTGCGTCGCCGTGATTACAGGCTTCCTCGCAGCATTGCATTTCTTGATTATGTGCTTCTGAATAATTGGAATCTCATAGATCGGCACGGCAATGCCCATGTCCCCGCGCGCTATCATTATCCCGTCCGCCGCCTTAATAATCCCGTCTATATTGGCGATTGCCTCCCTGCTTTCTATCTTCGCCACCAGCTTACATCTCGGCAGCCTCGGCTTTATCAGCTCCGCCGCCTCACGGACATCGTCCTCGTCGCGCACAAACGACAGCGCAACGTAATCAACTTCGTGTTCTATACCAAACTCGATATCCCGCTTGTCCTTTTCCGTCATCCGACCGAACTCAAGCTCCGCACCGGGGATATTCACACCCTTTCTTTCCTTCAGGACCCCTCCTTCCACGACCTCGGCCTTTATACTGCTCTGACCGCTCTCCTTGACTCGCAAAATCAGGTTCCCATCGTCGATATAGATAAGCTGCTTCGGCTTTATCCGCCTCAAATCACCCGTATAATCGAAGGGTATAGTCTTCGCCCCCTTGCTATCGGCCTCGTTGGTCAGCCATACCGTTGTCCGATTCTTCAACAACCTGGTCTTGCCGCCCGACAGATGCCCCACCCTTATCCGAAAGCCCTCCAGGTCCTGCATTATCCGAATGTGTCGGCGGTACTTCTTGTTCAGAAGCCGCACGAGTCTCAACGAATCAAGATGCTGTTGATGGCTGCCGTGCGAGAAATTCAGCCTCGCAACATCCAGGCCGGCCGCGTACATCTTCCGCAGAACCGCATAATTGCTGCTCGCCGGACCCAACGTGGCGACAATCTTCGTCCTGTGCATCATTTCGACTTCCTTCGCATTATTCGCTTCCAAACCCAACGAAATAGCCGGCTGCTATCAACTGCTACTTTTCAAGCAGCAGAGCAGGTTTCTCCCTTTGCAGCCATTCCGGCAGTTGTTCCCGCCTCACCTCCGCCCACAGACCCTTTTTCTGACCGCGTGCAGCCGACTCCAATTGCTTGTACTTGTTGTACAGACTGTGCCGAAACCGCACGTCCGCGTATGCAAAGCCGTCAGCCAGCAGCACTTCGTTCAAAAACCTGCCGTCGGGCAGTTGAACATATCCCAAGACCCTGCCGTAGTAGCACCGCGTTCGATTCCCCTCGTCGAGATAAACACGAACCTTCTGACCGAGGGCCGCCGTCTTAGTGAATTCTGCGGCCTCCGGACCAAAATACATCACCCCGACTTTAGGGTTCTTTGTCTCCGGCGTATCGACCCCCCAAAGCCGTATCCGCGTATGTTCATATTCGCCGTCCGGTACATTGACGTCGATTGTGTCGCCATCGACCACGTTCACCACCGTGAACGTCTTTCCGTGGTATCTCGCTATGTCGCCGGCCCGCGCCTGTTCCTGGGATCGGCCTTCAGGCTGCCGCTGTCCCCGGCTGCTGTGGTCGAGCCGAACCAACAGCACCGCCCCCGCCACGCACAGAGCCGCAATCCCCGCACGCAGCCGTCTGCTCATCGCATACGGGCTTTTCCTGGTCCTGGCCAATTGCGCAGTGTCTTAATACTTCGTCCGCGCTTCCGCCTGTTTGTCCAGCTCGAAAGCAACACAAACGGCCTTAAGCGCCTTCTCCGCCTCGTCCTCATCAACGGCAACACTGATTCGAATCTCGCTGGTCGTAATCGAATCAATATTCACCCGGGCCTCTGCCAGCGCGCCAAACATCTTCTCCGCAACCCCATAGTGCGTCCGCATCCCCACCCCGACCACGGAAACCTCGGCAATGTCGTCGCGAATAAAGACCTCCTGGCAATTCACCTCGTCCTTTATCTGGTCAACGGCCTCTTTGGCCGCCTGCAGGTCCGAAGTCCCGATCATAAATGACAGGTTCGCCTTCTCGTCGCTGACTTCCGTTTGAATGATGTCGTTGACAATCACCCTGGCTTTTGAAAGGTGCGCGAATATCTTCGCCGCGTTGCCCGGAACGTTGTCAACTCCAATCAGACTTATTTTCGCCATATCCTTCTGAACGGTCGCACCTGATACTACAACGCCTTCCATTTTTGACTCCTCAGCCGTGATTAGTGTCCCCTCGTTCTCGTTACCACTGTTTCTAACGTGGATCTTCACGTTATATCTCATACCGAACCCGACGGCCCGAATGTGCATAACGCCCGCCCCCAGGCTCGCCATCTCAAGCATCTCTTCGTAGCTTATCTGGTTCATCTTCACCGCATCCGGGAATATCCGCGGGTCCGTCGTGTAAATCCCGTCAACGTCGGTATAAATCTCGCACTCGTTCGCTCCCATCGCCGCCGCCAGCGCCACCGCCGTCGTGTCCGACCCGCCTCTGCCCAAGGTCGTTATGTTCTCCTCCTCGTCTATCCCCTGGAAGCCCGCGACAATAACGATCCTGCCCAGGTCTAATTGCCTGTGAATCCGCTCGGCATCAATACTCTTTATTCTCGCTTTCGTAAAGACGCCGTCCGTCATCATCCGAATCTGACCGCCGGTGAAGCTGATCGCATCGTATCCCATCGCGTGCAGAGCCATCGCAAAAAGCGATACGGACTGCTGCTCGCCAGTGCTCAGTAGCTGGTCCATCTCACGTTTAGGCGGATTCGGGTCAAGCTCCAGAGCATCCGCAATCAGCTCGTCTGTCTGCTTGCCGCGGGCCGATGCAACCACCACAACCCCGTAGCCCTTTTTCACTGTGTCGATTACACGCTTGGCGGCCCTGCGAATCTTCGCCGCATTCGCTACGCTTGTGCCGCCAAACTTCTGAACAATTATCTTCATGCTGCTTACCCTGCTGTAGATTCCGGTTTCAATCCTTTTACACAATTCGACTCCGCCGGTCAACCGCTAACTCCTCAGAAAATACTCCATCAGCTCGAAGCCGTTGTCTATCTTGAATCCTGATTGAGCCGCATTGGCCTCGCTGAAGCCCTTATGCAGGATTCCTTTGACATCGGTTCCCGCCATCGCAAACGGAACCGGCTCGCCCGAATGAGCGCCCGTCCGCACTGGGGTCGGGTGGTCCGGCATCACCAATATCCGCCAGCTATCCCGGCTGCGAAGCGCATCGAGCACAGGCCCGACAATGTGCCTGTCGATCTGCTCAATCGCCTTTTTCTTCATCTCGGCATTGCCGTTGTGACCCGCTTCATCAGGCGCCTCAACGTGAACAAAGACTATGTCGTACTTCTCCAACGCCTCTACGGCCGCACTGCCCTTGCCCTGATAGTTCGTATCGACAAAGCCCGTCGCACCCGGCACGTTTATCAGGTCGAACCCAATCAGCTTCGCCAGGCCCCTGACAAGATCAACCGCCGTTATCGCCGCCCCTCTAAGGCCGAACCGTTTCTCGAACCGCTCCATCTGGGCCCGCTTGCCCTGCCCCCACAGCCAGATCGAGCTGACCTGGTTCTCGCCGAGGTCCATCCGCACCTTGTTAATATCGTGACCCGTAAATAGCTGCTGCGACCGGGCCATCAGGTCGATAAGCAGCTCGGCGCCTTTGCCTCGCGGCAGAATCTTCTCCACCGCCGCCCCGATATGGTCGTGAGGCGGATACGTCTGAACGTCGAAGTCGAGCCCCTTGAAAACCAGCAGATGCCTGTAGCTCACACCTGCATAAAAACGCATCTGCTCGCTGCCGAGCTGCTCGTCAAGCTCCTTCACCAGCTTGCCGGCCTCTTCCGTCGAGATATGCCCGGCGCTGTGGTCTTCCATCTTGCCGTCGGCAATCGTAACTAAGTTGCACCTGAAAACCCAGTCGTGCAGCGACAGCTTGATGTTGCGAGCCACCGCCTCAATCGGCGCCCGCCCCGAATAATAACGCCGAGGGTCATACCCAAGCAGGCTCATCTGCGCCACGTCGCTGCCAGGCTCCATACCCGCAGGGATCGTGCGCACAAGACCCTGCCTGCCCTCCGCGCTGATTCTGTCCATATTCGGAGTCTCAGCCGCTTCAAGCGCGGTCTCGCCCCCAAACTCCTCGATCGCTTCATCCGCCGCACCGTCCGGGACTACTATTGCGTATTTCATCATTGGTCTTTACATCTCGACAGGCGCCGCGCGCCGGCAATATCACCAGCCACGACTCTAATCCTTGTCCTCAGGAATATCCACAATTCTTATGCACACCGGTTTGCCGCTGAATACGTCCAGCCCTTCAAGGTCATTTAATGCCCCTGTTATATTCCTCTGCCGCGTCGTATGCGTTGTGATTACCACCGGCACCGTATTGTCCGGCCCGCTGCCTTCATGCTGCAGCGCGCCGGATATGCTAATCTGGTGATCGCGCAATACCTCGCCGTAGCTCGCCACCACCCCCGGCTCATCCTTAGCCATCACGCGAATGTAGAACCTGCTCTTACAATCGTCGATCTTTTCTATCAGCGGCTCGACTTCGCTCCTTGGCTTGAGATTAAGGTGCCGGAAAGTCGTACCCGAATTGCCTATAGCAACGTCGATTATGTCCGCCACAACCGCACTCGCGGTCGGCATCATCCCCGCCCCTCGACCGTAGAACATCACCTGGCCCACCGCGCTGCCGAATATGCTCACCGCATTGAACGGCCCGCCGACACGCGCAAGAGCGCTGTCCTTCGCGATGAAGGATGGGTGCACCCGCAGCGACACCCTGCCCCGCTCGTCCATCTGCCCGATCGCCAGCAACTTGAGACAATAGCCCATCTCCCCGCCGTAGCGAATATCATCCTTTGAAATTGACTCGATCCCCTCGACAAAAATATCGTCAAGCGTAATTTCGTACCCGAACGCGATGGAAGCAAGAATCGCCAGCTTGTGCGCTGTGTCAAGGCCGCTGATATCCAGCGTGGAATCCGCCTCGGCGTAGCCCTTCTCCTGCGCCTGCGCCAGCGCCACAGCGAAATCCTCATCTTTGGCCGTCATATTCGAGAGAATGTAGTTGCACGTCCCGTTCACGATGCCGTACATCGCCCTGATGTTGTTCGCCGTCAATCCTGTCCGGATAGCCGATATAATCGGTACTCCGCCTGCGCAGCTCGCCTCGAACGCTATGCACCGCCCGTTCCTGTGCGCCGCCCGGTAAAGCTCGTTGCCGTGCTCCGCCAACAGCGCCTTGTTGGCCGTCACCACGTCCTTGCCCGCCTCAAGCATCTTGAGCTGAACTTCCTTGGCGACGTCCGTCCCGCCTATCACCTCCACGCCGATTTCGATAGTCTTATCGCCCAGCAGCCTGTTCAAATCATCGGTAAGCACCCCGTCCGGCAGCTTCACCGGACGCGCCGATTCCGTATCAATATCGACAACGCACGCAAGCTGCAGCCGAATACCGGTCTTGGCCGCAATTCGGTTGCAGTCCTCCAATATCAGCTTCGCCACGCCGCTGCCGATGGTCCCAAACCCCACAAGCCCGACTTTTACTATTCTTTCACTCATCATAACATCCCGCGACAACTACTACCGCGTTTCATAAATCTCGCCACTATAGGGTAATGAGATTGCTTCGTCGTTTCGCTCCTCGCAATGACAATTTGAGATTTTCAGGTGTCATTGCGAGCCGAACTCAGCTCGGCGTGGCAATCTCATAGTCGCAATACTTGTGAAACGCGGTACTACGTGCTGTCGCATAAATCGCGTAAATTACCAACTGCAAATACGATAGTCAATAATCAAATAATCCCCCCTGTCAGAATAATCGGCACATTCCACCCGCCTCTGCAGTTATTGACAATATCCATTCGCCCGATTATTCTACCATCCGAATTCAAAACGTATATAATTGGCTGTCGATAGCAAATGATTGGTGGTTCTCAAACAAGTAAGGAGACAAACAATGAGACGCGTAGTATTACTGATTGCTGTCGCCGCCATCGCCGTCTCGGCTGGCTGCAAGCAGGAGGAAACGAAAGTGCCTAAAGTAACATTTGCCGACGATTTGGCGTTCCTCAAGCAACACACCCAAGTAATCCTTCTCTCGGATTCCACCGGCAATAGCCAGGTGGCGGTCCTGCCCAAGATGCAGGGACGCATAATGACCAGCAGCGCCGACGGAATCAGCGGCCTGAGCTTCGGCTGGATTAACAGCGAGCTAATCACATCCGGCAAGGTCGCCGAGCACATCAACGTGTTCGGCGGCGAAGACCGTTTCTGGCTCGGCCCCGAAGGCGGACAGTTCTCCATCTTCTTCAAAAAAGACGTTCCATTCGACCTCGAACACTGGTTCACCCCTGCGCCAATCGACACTGAGCCTTTTGAGCTTGTCTCAAGCACCAGGAACAGTGCTATCCTCAAAAAAGATATTAAACTGCAGAACTACTCCGGGACTACCTTCGACCTGCGCGTGGACCGCGAGGTCAAAGTCCTTGAAATAGCTCAAGCCGTCGAGAAGTTGGGAGTCACCCCCGCCAAGACCGTCAAGATGGTCGCCGTCGAGTCCAACAACAAGATCACCAACACCGGCGAAAAGCCCTGGGAAAAGGAAACCGGCCTGCTCTCGGTCTGGATACTCGGAATGTTCAATCCCTCGCCCGCAACCACCGTGGTCGTGCCATTTAACGCCGGGCCGGAGCCGCTGTTTGGTCCCATCGTCAACGATGCTTATTTCGGAAAGGTACCCGCCGACAGGCTTGTCGTACAGAAAGACGTCCTGTTTTTCAGCGGCGACGGACAATACCGCAGCAAGATAGGCCTTACACCTGTACGGGCCAAGCCGCTCCTCGGCAGCTACGACGCCGTGAACAAGGTCCTCACCATCGTGCAGTACAGCAAGCCCGGCAGAGAAGTGGTGGACTATGTCAACTCGATGTGGGAGCTTCAAAAGGAACCCTACAAGGGCGACGTCGTCAATTCATACAACGATGGCCCCGCCAAACCAGGCGCCAAGCCGCTCGGACCGTTCTATGAGCTTGAGACTTCCTCTCCCGCCGCCGCCTTAAAGCCCGGCGAGTCGCTTGCTCACACCCATTGCACCTTCCACCTGCAGGGCGCCGAGGCCGACCTCGACCCGATAGCAAAGGCTGCGCTCGGAGTATCAATAGCAGAAATAAAAACGGCTCTGCCAAAATAGCCGGCCCTTCCTTATTCACCGGCGACATCGCTTGGGCATCGTCCAGTCCGACAGGCAATTTCGCGCAGACAACAACCTGCCCGAATGGGCCAAGTGAGGAAGGCGTCCCAATGAGTGGTTGTTAGGCCTCCTCGACCACCTTGTAGCCTAGCGCGTCGGCCAGGGCATAGACCGGCTCCTTCAGGTCGCCGTAGTATGTTACCCTGTGCCAGCCCCATTGATCCCACATAGTAACCAGTTTTTCCAAATCGCCCACAGGCTCCGCGACGAGTTTTGTGCGGCACGCTCGGTCATCCGGGTCGTTAGCCAGGGCCTTGCCCCGGTGGAACAGAACTTCCTTCTTTTCCTGGGCGAACTCAAGCGTCGTCGTCATATACCCTGACGGCATAAGGGAACGCAATGAAGCGCCCTGCCGGTCCTCCGAGTGGGTCAGAATCTGGAACGGATTCGTCTGACCCCCAGGCCCGAACACCCGATTCGACGCCACGCAGTGCGCATAGATTATCTGACGACCGGAAGTGTCGATAACCGGATCGGAAATATAACCCGGACGACCCTGGGTCAGCGTCGTCATCGCAACCATTGTTGCCGTCGAACGAACGTCGCATTCACAGGCCCCGATAAGTCCTTCGTTGAGCAGCTCGTGGAAACCTAAGCACGGATAAGCGTGAATATGTCCGCCGTAGAACCCGCCTAAGCAGTTGATTGTGATCGCGTTGGCGCTGTGCCTCTTCAGGACGGCCTT
Organism: uncultured Pirellulales bacterium; assembly: GCA_964354365.1. Lineage (GTDB taxonomy): Bacteria > Planctomycetota > Phycisphaerae > Sedimentisphaerales > Anaerobacaceae > CAYGZM01. The sequence goes on along the minus strand of CAYGZM010000088.1, from coordinate 7,570 downwards.
CTGCCCCAGGTACATCGCCGCCGATTGCTCCAGCGTCTCGCGGTCCACGCCGGTAATCTGCGCCGCAGTCCGCTCCCAGCGATCGGCAACCGCCCGGGCCTCGTCCTTGTCCGCCGCCTTCCACGCATCATTGACTTCGCCGAACGACACGCGGACCACAGGAATCCCCATAATCGGCCCGGCCGGCCCTGATTCCTGGTCCAGAACCGCCAGAATCTTCCCATCCTCCATCCGCTCAAGGCACTCCTTCGCCGACAAAGTCTTGACTTTGTCCTCCTTACAGACTAAGTCGCCCGGCTTCGGCGTCCGAGACACACGCACCCTGGCCGTCGCAGCTACGAAATCGGATACCGAGCCGCCTTTTTTCACCGCCTCGAAACACTTCACCGCCTCGGCGAGGTCTTCGATCTGCGACGACGCGACAAATCCCACGTTCGCTGTGCCGCTGCGCAGGAAACCCGCCGTATAGACCAAAAATCCGCCGCTGCCAGCGTACTTGAAATCGGCGTATAGCACAGGCTTGCCCGATGTCGCCATCGTCTGAACCACTTGGTTCCAGCAGTTCATCTGAAAAACGAGATAACCATCGATTGCGCCCGACTTATCCTCATCGAGAATCTTCTTGGCCTGGTCCGGCCCGTTCGCCAGCGAGGTTACAAACTCGAAGCCCGGGCATCGCTCCGACAGCTCCTTATTGAACCGCTCCATTACCGGCCGGAAATCGAATCCCTTGTTTGGCCAATCCGGACCCGGCTGCTCTGCCGCGTGCAGGGAATATACTATCCGAATTCGCACACCCTCGCTCTTTCCCGCCGCTCGCACCGCCTTCGGAGCCGCTAACACACCCGCAGCCCCCGCGCACGCAGCGCACCCTACGAGAAACTCTCGACGGCTCATACCCCGGCACGCACACCCCCGCAATGCCCTTCGGCCCCTCGCTGCGGGGCCGCTACCCAATTTACACGTATCCATTTTTGACCTCCAATGATCTCAACCACGATTGCCCAAATAGGCTGCTTCGCAGCACGCCTAAACCTTACCGCACATTATACCACCAAATTCGGCTCCGGACTTCTATTATCTTGACGCGCCTGCCTACGCGAAATCCAGCTCGAAGCTATAGACGCGGTCCTCCATCTGACTGCGAATCTCACAGCCGCTCTTTTCCAGCACCGCCTGCATAGCCTTGTTATCCCTCAACACTTCGGCGGTGAAACCCGCGATACCGTTCCGTTTGGCGATAGTAATCAGATACTTCAGCAGAAATGTCCCGATACCACGATTCTGCCACTCGTCCCGCACAATAAACGCAACCTCCGCCCGGTTCGTCCGCGGATTCAGGTAATACCTCCCGATAGCGATAATCTCTTCCCCGTGAGCCTCAGGCAGGGTCCCCACAATCGCCATATCACTGCGGTAATCGATATACACGAAATCCTGCACCTGCTTCTGCGGTATCCGCGTTATGTTCGACATAAACCGGTAGTACATAGTCTGCTTCGACAGCGAGTGAAAAAGCCCCCGCATCGGCTTATCATCCGTCGGGTGCATCGGCCGGAAATTTATCTGCGTCCCGTCATCAAGCACCAGCGACGCCCGCAGCTCCTGCGGCCCCACGAAAATCTTTCCTTCAATCGACGCTAAATCGGAGCTGACGTACTTGTTCTCTATTGCCGCCCTCAGAAGCCCCGCCCGAAAGTCAGGATGAGCTATGCTGATTAGCGCCATCGCCCGTTCCTGAATACTCTTGCCGTGCAGGTATGCAACGCCGAACTCCGTCACAACATAGTGCACCTCGCTGCACGTTGCAGCCACCTCGGCGCCGTGACTGAGCTCCAGGACAATCCGCGAGATAGCCCCCTCGCCCCTCGTCGATTCCAGAGCCACTATCGACCTGCCCCCCGGTGACCGCGACGCCCCGTGAACAAAGTCCATGTGGCTCCCCATCCCGGTGAAACCCGCCTCCGGCGAGTGCGCGCAGACTTGCCCCGTAAGATCAACCTCCAGTGCAACACTGATCGCAACCATATTGTTGTGCCGGCTTATTAGATAAGGGTCGCTGACATACTCGGCGGGCCTGAAGGAAAACGTCGCGTTGTGGTCGATGTAATCGAAGAGCCTCTGCGTGCCCATGCACATGCTTGCCACCACCTTGCCCTGCTCGATGTTCTTGCGCACGCCTGTTACCACCCCCGACTCCACCAAATCGATGACGCCGTCGGAAAGCACCTCTGTGTGAATCCCCAGGTCGCGCTTGTCCTTGAGAAACTCGAGCACCGCAAGTGGAATGCGCCTCGTGCCAAGCTCAACCGTCGAGCCGTCCGGGATCAGGGCTGCTACGTACTCCGCGATCTGACGCGAAACATCCGTGGGTTCCGGCAGTGTCGCTTCAAGGATAGCCGTCTCAGCCGGAACCAAGACATCAATGTCATAGGCCGACAGCATGCTGTCTCCCATCGTCCACGGCATCCGCCGATTTACCTGCGCTATTACCAGCGCCGCATTTTCCGCAGCGCTCTTGGTAATATCAACCGAGACTCCCAGTGAGCACATCCCGTTTTCGTTCGGCTCGGTCACCTGTATCAGCGCAACGTCGATAGGCAGTTGACCCGAATCGAATAGGCGCGGAATATCGGAAAGAAATATCGGCGTGTAGTCGCCCAGCCGCTCCTCCGTGCCGTCAACGTTGTCCGATATGAAGAAGCTGTTCACGTGAAAATGCTTGGACAGCTCTCTGTGGCGGTAGGGCGGTTCTCCGAGCGTCAGCAGGTGCACTATCTCAATATCATCCAACTCGCCCGCTCGCCCCAAAAGGGCCTCAACCAATGCCCCAGGCTGCCCGCATCCTGTACCGATGAACACGCGCTGTCCGGGCCGTATCCGCAATACCGCCTCGCTCGCCGAGACCACCACGCTCTCGTAGTGACGCTTCCAGTTGCTGCGGCCAGTCCTGTCAAAGCCGCGGCGATAATCTGCCATTTACTCACCGCCGACCCGCGAAAGGGTCATTCGTGCATCCACCACCATCGGCTCAGTTCCAACCGGCCCGACGATGAACGGATTGATGTTCAAGTCCTTGATCTGTGGAAAGTCCGTCGCCAACTGGCTTATCCGCTGCAGAGCGCCCGTTATCGCCGTAGGGTCTATATCCGCCTGCCCCCGGGCCCCTTTCAAAAGAGCATAAGACCGCGTCTCAGAAAGCATCTGCATCGCCTCGTCAGCCGTGATCGGAGCCAGGTAGCACGACACGTCCTTCAGAACGTCCACGAAAATCCCGCCCAGTCCAAACATCAGCAGCGGGCCGAACTGCGGGTCGCACGTCATTCCCAGCACAACCTGCAACCCGTGCACGCACATCTTCTCCACGTAAATCCCGTGCAACCGAGCTTCCGGCGCCCGCCGGGTAACACGCAGTGTCAATAAATCAAACGTGTCACGGACTTCATCTATGCTGGATATATTCAGCTTTATCCCGCCAACGTCGGACTTGTGCACAACGTCCGGAGAGATAATCTTCAACGCAACAGGAAATCCGATCCGCCCGGCAATCTCTACCGCCTCCTCCGGACTATTCGCCACGTATCCGTCCGGAACGTTGAAGTCGTACGCCCGGAGAATCTCCTTGGCCTCCACCTCGCCCACCAGCAGATGATTCGTCTTCAGATGCCGCGATATGACCCGCTCAACCCTGCGCCGGTTCACCGGAAAACGCGCAACAACACGCTCCGGGCGGTTCCGCCACGCATAGTATTCGTGCATTGCCCGAAGCGCGGCAACCGCCCGCTCCGGTGAAGGATAATCCGGCAGACAGCAATCAACCAGCTCCTTGCGCTCCGGCATCGCGTCCGTGCTGCCCAAAAAGGCCGCGAGTATGGGCTTCCCACCGATACCGCACGCCCCTATAGCGCGCGCCGTCTCCATCGGCTTCGTCATCGCGTGCGGAGTCAATATCACAATGATCGCGTCAACCGCATCATCTTTGCGTGCGGCCTCCACCGCCGCGGCGTACCGCTTCGGGTCCGCATCCCCCAATACGTCAATGGGATTGCTCACAATCGCTGCCGCAGGCAGCTCCTCTTTCAAGGTGTTGGCGCTCTGCCTGTCCAGGGCGGCCACCTCTAATCCCGACTGTTCAACCGCATCGGCCGCGATAACGCCCGGACCTCCCGCATTTGTAATAATCGCCACCCGATTGCCCTTGGGTAGCGGCTGCATCGACAGCGCCGCGGCGTAGTCGAAAAGGGCATCGAGACTCTCGGCCCGAATCACCCCTGAACGCTTAAAGGCCGCCGCGTATGCAATGTCGTCCCCGGCCAACTGACCCGTATGCGCCGACGCAGCACGCATCCCCGCCTCTGTGACGCCGGCCCGCAGAAGCACCAGAGGCTTCACAGACGCCGCCGCCCGTGCAGCCCGGATGAACTCATCGCCCGAACTAATGCTCTCAAGGTATCCGACTATCACCTTCGTCTGCTCATCCTCTGTAAAAGCCCGCAGAAAATCGTTCTCGTTCAAGTCCGCCTTGTTCCCGATGCTCACTACTTTCGCCATGCCCAGTCCGCGCGCCGCAGCCCAGTCGAGCATCGCCGTACACACCGCGCCCGATTGAGACAGCACCGATATCCCCCCGCGTTTCGGCATCCGCTTGGAGAACGAAGCATTCATCTTGTGGTCCGTGTTAATCAGCCCCAGACAGTTCGGCCCCAACAGCCGGACCCCCGCCTTCGCACAGAGACTCGCAATTTCGCTCTGAGCTTCATTCCCCTCCGGCCCGACCTCCCGGAACCCCGCCGTAATGACCGCCACCGCTTTCGCCCCCGCCTTAATCGACCTCTTGACCGCCTCTAAAACCTGCGGCGCCGGAACCGCGATTACGCTAAGGTCGATGACTCCCTTATACCCGTCGAGATCACGCATGCATTTCAGCCCGAGCACTTCGTTGGCTGACGGATTCACCGGTATGATCTGTCCCGCATAACCGCCTTCTATCAGGTTCGTCATTATCTCGTGACCGACTTTCCCCTCGGTCCGAGAGGCCCCGATCACCGCGATTGACTTTGGATATAGCAAAAAATCCAGCATCGTCCGACCACACAAAAAAAGCTTCTGCCGATTCACCATGATTATACAGGCACAACTCCGCCACTGCAAGTACAGTTGAATTTCAAATCGCCGGCGACTGTGCGCAAATTATGGCGGTCACTCGCACTAAATTCTCTTAACGTACGGTCTTGCTTATGCTATTCTATTTCCCGACGTGCTCGATTCTCGATTCCGGATTCTCGCCGCTCGTCGGTGCGAGTATCAAGTATCGAGTATCAAGTATCGAGATCTGTACCATGAAGACGACAGCGAAAAAATTAGTCACTGCCGCTCTCTTGAGCATCTTCCTCGCTGGTCTTGTCGCAGCGGACTTGGCCAAGCGAACTGACGACATTCTAAGCCGGCCCGAGAATCGAAACGTCCGTTTCTCCATCCACGTCGTAAAAGCCGCCGCCGAGCTAACCGTATATGACCACGACGCAACAGAGCTGATGGTGCCCGCCTCAAATATGAAGCTAATCACCACCGCAGCCGCACTGAAATACCTTGGCCCAGGCTTCAAATATACAACTAAAGTGGGACTCTCCGGCGACACTCTCGTAGTAATTGGAAGCGGCGACCCGCTCTTGGGCGATCCCAAGATCGATGCAAAGTATGGCAGGAAAACGGGCTGGATATTCGACGACATCGCCGATGCCCTCAAAGGAAAAGGCATAACGATCATTAAAGATATTGTCGTCGATACCAGCGTCTTTGACGACGAGCGAGTCCATCCGAGCTGGCCGCAGGACCAGTTGAACCGCTGGTACGCCGCCGAGGTCTGTGGCCTCAATTACAACGACAATTGCGCAAATATAGTCGCACGAAACATCGACGGCCGTATCATTCTCGTCACTGAGCCACAAACCGCCTTCATCGAGATCATCAATGAAATCACCCCCGTCTCCGAGGGCGACAATGCTATCGGAGCCTATCGCAATCGCCATCCCAACAAGCTTACGCTCCGAGGCGCGTGCAGGACGCAGGCTACCATCGCCGATCTCGCAATTGAAAGGCCCGCCGCCTTCTTCGGATTCCTACTCGCCGAGAGACTCGCCACAGCAGGAATCGCTGTAACAGGCCAGTTCATCGAGAAAAACGTCCACGATCACAGCGATTTCAGACTCCTGGCCGAATATGCCACTCCGATATCCGACTGTCTGCAGCGCTCCAACAAAGACAGCCTCGGCCTGGTCGCAGAAGCACTCCTGAAAACCATCGCCGCCGATCGTAACGCCGACAAGTGCAACGGCAGTTGGAAGACCGGTGTCGCGTTAATTGGCCAATACTTATCGGACCTCGGTATGGATAAAAGCCAGTTCTATATCGAGGATGGCAGCGGCCTCAGCCGCCTCAATGAGCTTAGCGCACGCACCATAACGACGGTCCTCTCGCACCTTTACAAGGGCCGCAATTGGAAGCTATACCAGGACTCGCTGGCAGCGGGGGGGGTCGATGGCACAATCGCAAAGTACTTCTATCAGCCCCAATACAAAGGCAGAATCCTCGGCAAGACGGGCTACATCGAGGGCGTCAGGTCCTTCTCGGGAATTTGCATAACCGAAAGCGGTGATTACATCTTTTCAATCCTCGCCAACAACGCCAACGGCCTGACTCGAGGCGCTATCAACGATATCGCGCAGGCAATAATCGACGACGTCGGCCCTGATACCCGCACGGAGGAGGAGCTGTTTGACGACGATATGGCCGACGAGCAGTAGGGGGCGTACCCGGCGAGCCCCCGGTCACCTCCTGAAATAGACCACAGGCCCATTGTCATAGACTTTCCGCTCCCAGTCGGCAACGACCGCGGCCTTTAACAGGGCATCTTCCAGCCGATCCATTTCCACGCCAACTATCACTGATGACGGCGGGGACTTCTTGACCAGCGCATCGAGCGTCTCAGGGCCTGCTGTCGCCGTAACCGCACGCTCCGCCGCGGACATCAGATCGCCTATCCTGTAGGAGAATGGGCTGGCGGAAAGCTCCGTATAAATGGCGCAGCCGCCCTCGATCGCATAAAGCGGACCCAGAGTCAGGATCAACTTTGGCTCGCGTGTCCTTTCGGCGATATCTCGTGAGACCTTGTGCAACTCGACCGGCGCCCATACTTCCGGCACAAGCGCCACACGAACTCTGCCCAGCACTGCAGGATACGACGCTGCCGCCACAAGCACGCACACAGCCACCAGACCACAGGCTATTTTGAAATGCGCCTTCGCAGCGGACGTGCCGGCGAGGCTCCTCAGATGCAGCAGCGGATAGGCTAAGCTGACTACTAAAAAAGGAACCGGAATTGCAAGGTACTGCCGCCATATCGTCGGCAGCATCAACGCAATCAAAAAGAACGTCACCGGCAGCAATACCGCCAGTACAATGTTGCCGACATCCGCCATCTTCGACCTGCGACCGAGCCACCTGGCCATTGCCCAAAGACAAACCGCAAGTCCGATGAGCACAAGATAGCCCGGCTGCGTCAGGCTGAAAA
>CAYGZM010000087.1:0-15795 GCA_964354365.1 uncultured Pirellulales bacterium | reverse complement strand
CTGACGATACCAGCGGTAATGAATCATTTCATGCACCCTTGCCGAAAGCACACGGAGTTTGAGAGGACTTCTCACGTCATTCAGGCGGTTCTATTCCTGCATCCAGAGACACAGCAAGTCATGGAGTTTGACGTTACGCTGACTGGGCTGGTCACAGAGCGGTGGGACAAGAAGGAGAGAAAGACCAAGCAGCGGTTCTTTGTTCAAAGGCTGTTCAGGTATCTGGGACTATCGGACGAATCTGGAAGCATCGACGATGCGGTGCCTGCTGGCAAGACCGTTGAAGAAGCGGCAGAGGTGCTCGAAGCTGAGAGGCAGCGGTTTGAGTTCTTTAAGAGATATGATTTGATTGACACGGGAAGATACTGGCTGAACAGGGATTTGAAAAGGTGTATTGTGGATGATGGGAGGGTGCTGATGATGGATTGAGTTGAGAAGGTGTGGCAAGTCTAGGAAGAAGGTGTTTGAGGTTCGCTCTGATGCAGGCGCGTTGTCCGTGATACGATTTTTCTAAGAATGTTGCCTAAGGCGGTTGACCGCTTCAGGAAGGTGCGCCGGGGTCTTTTCAGGTTGAAGTAGGGGCTGTCTGCTTTCACCGCAAGAGGGACCATAGGGGTCTTGCCAAACTTGTTCATCCTTACCGGATTTTCACAGGGGTAGCTGCACTATTAGTGTTCTTGTGAGCCATCAGGCAGTTCCTCTGTTTCAGCATGAGGTTTTCCCCTTTGAGATTCCCCCACGGTCTGTGGGGCCAGAAATCGTCTATAAGTAACCTTCCTTGCGGCTCTGCGTGCTCTTCAAGCACGGCCTAATACAAGGCTTGTCAGGTCGAGACCAATGCTGCATAATTGAAGGGGTGTTGTATCCTATGAATCCGAGGTGTCACAATATAATGATCTCGCGAAGGCAGTTCTTGAAAACAACTGCGGCCGCTGGAGTGGTGTGGCCAGCTATGTTAGCATTGAGCGAGAACAAGCCGCAAGTCCTCACTCGATTCACACTGAGCATAAAACGCCTGATGCTCCGCCACACCTGGACGATCTCGCGCAACTCAAGCGATTTCAAAGACAACATATTTGTACGCATCGAGCGTGATGGTGTGGTGGGCTTGGGTGAGGCAGCGCCTAATGTCCGCTACGGTGAGAGTGTCGAACAGACTTTCGCCGTTCTGCAACTGGCTAAAGGCCTCTTCGAATCCGGCGACTGGTTCCACTACGTGGATATGCAGAAGCACTGGGAAAGCATTATCAAGGACCAACGTTGTGCTGGAGCGGCTTTGGACATGGCGATATTAGACTGGATCGGTCGTAAGCTCGATGTGCCGCTGTGCCGTTTTTGGGGGCTGGACGGACGCAAGACAGCTATTACCTCATTTTCCATAGGTATCGACACCCCCGAGGTTGTACGGCAGAAGGTGAAGGAGGCGGCGGACTTCCCAATCCTGAAGATCAAGGTCGGCCGGGACAACGACGCAGAGACTTTGGCTGCTGTGCGAGAGGTAACCAATCGGCCGCTCCGCGTGGATGCCAACGAAGCTTGGCGTGACAAGGGGGTGGCCCTCGAGAAGATCCGCTGGCTGCAGGGTCTTGGGGTTGAATTGATCGAGCAGCCCTTGCCGGCGGACATGATCGAGGAGACGGCTTGGCTGCGCCGACAAGTTGATATCCCGATAATCGCCGATGAGGCGGTCAAATCCGCTTCTGACATCCCACGGTTAGCTGGGGCTTACGACGGCATCAACATCAAGCTAATGAAAGCTGGAGGCATCCAAGAGGCAATGCGGATGATCCACGTGGCTCGTGCACTGGGCATGAAGGTAATGCTGGGTTGTATGATTGAGAGCTCAATAGCCATATCCGCCGCTGCGCATCTGAGCCCGCTGGCAGATTATGCCGATCTGGATGGCAATCTGCTGATCTCTAACGATCCGTTTGTTGGTGTCGCTGTGGAGCAAGGCAGGTTGATACTCAACAATCTTCCGGGCTTGGGTGTCAGCGAACGACCCGTGCGATAGCACGCCATAGCCAATACCACTGAACATCGGAGGACAGTTGCACACAATGTGCATTTGTCCTTATGGGCGAGCCAACTGCCGAATCAACCATTGCCAAGTCAACCACTTCCGTTATTTCCTAAGGCTTCAAGATGCATTTTGGAGACCGCAACAAATGGCAACGCGGCTTGTCAGGGTCTATCGGCGTCTGACATAAGAAGAAGCAGACCTTTCTGTGGCAACGGCGGTTCGCCTTTTGTCGAGCGAACCGCCGGCAGAGTGGTTCGGCGAGAGGTGATGAGAATGGAAAAGAGCAAAAAGAAGGCAACGGAATGGCTGCCTGTAGTTGATTTCAGTGGTGCTCAATACGTCGTGGATATTGAACACAGGCAGTTTCGCCGATTTGATAATCCCACGAGTGGTATAAGCTTCTATTCAGATGCCGGACGGCAGATGACCGAGGCGATGGCTGGGACTGAGTGGCGGGTCTTTATGGCAAGGGAATTGTGGGAAAGGAAAGACGAGCAGGTGGTATGAATGAAAACCGAGCAGAACACAATATCGCGGGACTGGATTGTTTTGCATAATGGTCGGCGGTTCTTTGTCAATTTCACCGAGAGTGACGGGCAGACCTTGATGTTGTGCAACAGGAACAACTGGGAGATAACCGAGCAGACTGAGGATGGAGTCAAAGACGTCAGTACCTGTGTGTTCAAGGGCAGCAGCGCAGCAGAACAACGGCAGGCCGAAGAGAATGCTGAGCTGATTGAGGAGCTCGTAGCTTTCTGCATTGATAACTGGGATAATGGGTTCATGCACGAGGTTCAGGATGAGCTGTGGGGCCAGAAAGCGCTTTTGGAGACCTGGAGATGACTCGGAACAACATGTGCAAGAGCCGCTGTTGTGACGGTGGATCTTTGTGGTAGAGTACTGGCTGTGTTTAATGGCGGCCAGATGGATTACGGCGGGCCTAAATAGGCTGTTGGAGGCACTTGATATGAGCCGAAAATATTCAAAGCTCTTCTGTGCAGTGGCCGTTGCCCTTACTCACATCAGCCTTAGTTATGCCGATGTCTTGCCTGAAGGCAGTGCTCTTCCGGCGATCCGGTTAAAACACTTTCCAGACCGTCTGCACGCCTTTGTATGGCGCAACTGGGAGCTGGCATCGCTCGACCGAATGGCCAAGGTGCTGGAGACGAAGGAAGAAGTGGCATAATTACAAACGATGGTACAAAAACGAAAACACAAGATCTTGATACTGTCGCGGATGAAGATATGATTCTGAACGGAAGCTGGCATATTCAGAGGGAATATGTAGTCAGAATGAGAAGGTGATGTCAAATAAGGTTGACTTGGCCTTAGCGGTGCAGATATGTCCGGAGATGAAGTAGTTGTTCTTGCCCTTGCGGCAATGATTAGCGTTGTGACTTGGTGGCGTTGGTATCGAGGTGCGTTTGTAAATACTCTGGTTATTCGCAACGCAAGCCGCTTTATTACTGTGGCAACACCTATCGTCTGTGCAATATGTCTATTTGCTGTCTTGAGGTGTTGGGCTGCGAGCGATGTGCGGGACAGCGGCACCTACCTGTTCTTTTATATGGTCATAGGTGCAGCGTGGCTGGGAGTGTGTAGCGGTTTGTTTCCGTTTATCGGGATTTGTACACGGGATGATGCAGCGGAGCGTCAGAATGTAGCAGCCGCTTGGGCCTCTGCCGGGGCACTTGCAGGGGCAACGTTCTGTTTCGCAGGCGGGAACATCGGTAATGGGCCTGGATGGTGGGTCGTGATATTCAGCGCACTCCTGTCAACAAGCAGCTTCTTTGTCCTGTGGGCTTTATTTGAATGGATTACAGACGTGAGCGAGTCCATAACCGTTGAGCGAGACAGTGGGACAGGCCTGCTTCTGGCAGGACTTCTTTGTGGGACAGGCATTGTTCTTGGGCGAGCGGTCGCCGGTGATTGGATATCGGCAAGTGCAACTGTCAAGGACTTTATCCATATCGGCTGGCCTGTTTTGGCTCTGGTGGGCGTAGCGGCAGTTATCGAACGATTCTCGCGGGTATACCTGAATCGAAGGCCGGCGTCCGTGTTGTTTGGCATTGTCTTTGGGGGAATATACCTTGTTGTATCGATTTTATATGTCTTTTTCTGGCAGGCAATACCTTGAATGAGCCATTGACAGTCGCTGAGCCGTTATCTGAATCGCAATTTCGTCGTATCTGGCTGAGCATAGTATTCGACTATCACAAGTGGGATACGCAATATGAGGATGTGTCAACTCTTGCCCGATTTCCGCTGATATTGGAGCAGGCACGATGGGATGAGTTGTGCAAGCAGTCTGAGCAATTGTGGAGAGAGGTAATAGCAGCCGAACGTGAGGTGATTGGACGTCCGCAGCTGCTTAAGAGACTCGGGTTCACATCGCCCGTTCTCAGAGCACTAATGCATGCAGGCGAAGAGGAGCCGTCGAAAGGTATCGCTAGAGTGATACGGTTTGACTTTCACTTTGCAACTGACGGATGGCGTATATCAGAGGCAAATGCAGATGTGCCTGGTGGGTTCATAGAGTCGTGCGAATTCACACGGCTCATGTCGAAGTCTTATCCTGGTACATCCGTACCCGGGGACACATCAGCAGCTTATGCAGAAGCAATCCTGTATGAGCTTAAGCCGAATTCGCGAATTGGCTTTGTACATGCGACGGCTTACACGGACGACCGGCAGGTAGTGTTCTTCTTGGCGGATAGATTTTCCAAATACGATTTGTTGGGAGTATTACTGAGTCCGGCAGACTTGGATTGGCATGATGGGCGTGCACAAATTGCGGTGTCTACTGAGAGACTGGACGGTCTGGTGCGTTTTTTCCCGGGTGAGTGGTTGCCGAACATACCTCGCAGGCACAAATGGCAGCAATTTTTCTACGGAAGTAAGACTCCGATCAGTAATCCTGGTTACGCGCTGATTACTCAGAGCAAGAGATTTCCGTTAATCTGGGATCAACTCAAGACACCGATGAGCACGTGGAAAAGTTTGTTGCCGGAGACGCAGGACCCGCGAGAGGTAAATTGGCAAGACGGTGACGGATGGGTATTGAAGCCGGCTCTTGGCCGGGTCGGTGCAGGGATTGGTATGCGTGGGGTTACGCCGGAAAAGGAATGGTGTCAGATCGTGCGTGATGTGAGAAGACACCCGGAGTATTGGGTTGTGCAAAGGCAGTTCACAGTATTGCCAGTCGAAGGGGTCAACAATAACCTATACCCATGTATAGGTGTCTTTGTCATCGATGGAAAGGCGTGCGGAATGTATGGCCGCATTTCGAGGCAAAACGTGATTGATGGTCGTGCTAATGATGTAGCGGTAATTATAAGGCAAGCGGTAAACCATACAAATGGGAGCCCTGCACGACTATACAGTATGCAACCTCTATGAGGTGTAAAGCAATGACGGGAAAAGAATTGTTTGAGGTTTGGGCACCTATGGATGACATATGGTCACCCTGGGTGAAACCGGCGATTTTTAGCGAGATATCATGGGTGAACGAAGATATCCCGGTGGAGAGCGTTTTAGGTGAACTGAACGTTGCGTACGATGTGGATTTCAGGTCGGACACAGCTATCATTGTGGACTTGCCGGGCGTGGAGTCACTGAAGGCGGGGTATGTTTTATCAATGAGAGGTTATCGTCCGGTGCCACTGTACAACACTACCTCGGGTGTAGGGCAGAAGTCAAATACTGCAGTATCGGTGGCGATAGATGTGTCAGATCTTGTGAGAATGCTATCGGTGCTACCGCCGGAATCTGTCGTGGTTGCAATAGCGAGGTCGGGACCGCCAGCATTTCTTCTTGATCAGCGGCGGCTAAGGGGCGGCATACAACCATTGCCTGGAATATACGACAATCGCTGGATGGTTTTCCCTCAAGATTTTCCTTCTGCAAATTTCCTTCAGCTCAGAGGAATCACCCGGTGCATTGTCCTTCAAGAGGGCAGTTCACGGCCGCAGGATGACCTTGCTCACGTCCTGCTAAGATACCAAGAAGCTGGTATCCGGATTCTGGTGCAAGGTACCACAAGTAGCTACGGACCGACATCTATAGAGGTACATCGTCCGTCACGTTTTCGATGGGCAGTATATCGAGCGCTTGCGCTTATGGGATTGCGTAGGAACAGCGCGGGAGGTTTCGGGGCCATTGTTCCGGTGCCTGGAGAGGGAGGAAGTTTTGGATGAGAGAAACCATGTAAGGCATTGGACCTTGCGGATGGTACAACGAAGGTTGCACTCCTTTTTTGTTTGATGTTAGTGGACAAAAGCAACGCTTCGGCCCTCTGACAAAGCATAGACCACGGCGGAGAAAACGAGGGTATTGGACACCTACAGGATTTGCGTGGTTCAGGCGAAAGAGGAAGTTGCGAAACTATGAAGGGCATGCCTCGGGGATCTGCGGTGCCCCGAAAATTCGGCAGTAACAACAAAGGTGGGGTTTTTACTTTTGGTCTGATGCTGGTAATATGCTGGGAATGCGTATCATTATTGAAAGATAGGTACAATGGGCGACGTTTGGATAACTGATATGAAGCATTACTTTGAAGAAGACCCGAGAGTGGTTAAGTTGCCTGCTCCTGCGGCAAGGCTGCGAGATTATATCGGCTCGATTATTGAGGCGGTTACCGCGCGAGATGATGCGGAAACCAACTATGTAACACATGTCAAGTGTCGCAGACGTCCAGGGCATCGGCGGTGTGAGGGAGATATTGTTGCGTTTTTTGATAAAGCCGAACCGTCGGCGATAAAGTGGTTTTGCCCCTCTTGCGGCGATGGTGGATACATAAGGGGTTGGGAGGGGACGTCTTGGGATAAGACAGAAAGCAGGTGAAGGCAGACCCTCGATTGAAGGCGTTGGTTCTGGAAGTGGTCGATTATGGAACGAAGGGAGTTGGCAGGAGAGCACGAGTCTAAAAAGCTATCTTGGCAGGGAAAGCTTGTAGGTATTCAGCCACGGATCCGGTTGTTGAGATCGTTCGATCAGCGTAACCACGCGTATCTGGGCTATGCACTGAGGGTCAGAGGAACGATCAATGGCGAGGAGCGGGAATTCCTTGTTGGTATCGGTAAAGGGGCACAGGCAAAGCATCAATTCCGTGTTGGAGATGTGGTCTCTGGGGAGTCTCTGCCTGTGGCAGACAGCGTGACCGAGGCAGTTGAGTTCTACAAGACCAGTGGATTGAAACTTGTGGAGCGGGCTGAGAAGCAGGAATCTGAGCCACCGCCGTGGCATGGTGTTCCGCTGGAGCTTGAGACCTATAGGGCGCGAGGCCAAAGAAGGCTTGATGCCCACAGTTATGAGGCCAAGTGCCTAAGCTGTCTGTGGGGCTGCAAGATGCCGGTTGAGATGATCATCGACCAGTGGAACCCGAGCAATAGGAAGTACCGGTACGAGACATTCTGTTACGGTCCGAAGTCGTGTGCCTTCTATAAGGCGGGTCCAACTCGCAAGGTGCCTGGCCGAAAAGGAATGGTCTGGGAAGAAGAGGACTGGGTTGACGAGGATGCTGTTTCGCACCGCTCGATGGATGAATGAGCTGGGTATGCGGCAAGAAGACTGAGGTATGACGATGGTGCAGATGGCAAGAGCGATGAATTGGTATGTGACACCGTTATGTGTTTTGCTGGCGTGCTCGGCCTTGGCCGATGAGAAGGTGGTCTTTCGATGTGACTTCGACAAAGCTATTGTTGCAGGCAGTGAAGAGGGCAAGCTCGTAGTTGGCTTTGCGGGGAGCCAGTCGCTGCTCATAGAACAAGCCCAGAGGGGTTCGTCCAGCCGGCGTTTTACAGTCGCGGTTGACCAATTCGATGATCGGTTTGCCACGTTGCAGGCCGTCGTGAAGGCAAAGGATGTGTCAGAGCCACCGAATGCATGGAACGGCATCAAGGTGATGCTTGTCTTGGAAATGACTGATGGCTCGAAGAAATATCCCCAGATACCGATTCCCAATGGGACATTCGATTGGAGGGAGATGGCTCAGACGATACGTATTCCCAGGGGGGTACAGCAGGCCTGGTTGGTTGTTGGGCTTGAGGAAGTAAGCGGGAGTGCCTGGTTTGATAATCTGCAGATTACTGTGGGGCGACCTGATAGGAAAGGCAATCGGAGCGAAACGAGGTTCACAGGGCATGATTTGCAGCGCTTGCGGGGTGTGATGTATGGTCCCACATTCAAAGAAAACGATATAGAGGATTTGGCCGAGAAGTGGAATACAAATCAGATACGGTGGCAGTTAAACTGGACGCCCATGAAACAAGCTGAGGAGTGGGCCAAGGACACCGATGCTTATGACCGTTGGCTGGACGAAGCTCTGGGTGAGTGCGATAAGGCGCTGGCAGCGTGCGAGAAGTACAGAATCAAAGTGCTGGTGGATTTGCATACGCCACCGGGCGGCCGCGCCGGCGGAGGAGTCTGTCGCATGTTCCAGGAGAAGCGTTATCAAGACAAGCTGATTGAGGTCTGGGACAGAATTGCAAGGCGGTACAAAAGCCGTGATGTTGTCTATGCATACGATTTGCTCAATGAGGCTGTCGAGGGCACGGTCGCAGACGGACTCTTAAATTGGAGGGATCTGGCCACAAAGGCTGCTAAGGCTATACGGTCGGTCGATCCGGGCAAACCGGTGGTATTTGAGCCGAGTCCATGGGGAGGTCCTGATGGGTTCGATGCATTGGAGCCGCTGGATTTGGACCAGGTGATTTACAGCTTTCACATGTATCGGCCGCAGAGTTTTACACACCAGGGTGTATATGACAATAGAGCGGGCATCGTGTATCCGGGCCGGATCGATGGGGAGCTCTGGGACAAGGAGCGGCTGAGGGAGGAGATGTTGCCTGCTATTGAGTTTCAGAAGGCATTCAACGTTCAGATTTATGTTGGTGAGTTCAGTGTGATCCGATGGGCGCCGGGCGATAGTGGATATTGCTATCTGCGTGATGTTATTGATTTGTTCGAAGAATATGGCTGGGACTGGTCCTATCATGCGTTTCGGGAATGGGATGGTTGGAGTGTTGAACATGGTCCTGACCGAGATGATCGTAGTCCGACGAAGACGCCGACGAAGCGGATGCAATTGCTATTGGGTTGGTTTGGGAAGAACCAGCGACCGTAAGGGATCTCGTGAAAAAAGGTGGGCTCCGGCCCACGCAGACCTCTTATCGTAAATCACTTCGGTCTTCGACCGAAAGATTTATCGAGAGGTCCGCTCAGAGGGCCTTCGTTTTCATCTTTGTGGTTCGCTCAAGAGTAGGCGAACCACCATTAGAGTGGTGCAGCCGGAGGCATGAAGATGCAACAGACAGTTGAACTTGATGAAGCTTGCGAGCTGGATGGTGTGCCGGTCTCGGCGTTGCTTTCTGTCGAGCGAAAGAACAGGTACGGCAGTGTGCCGGGCCTTGATGATGAGGAGCTGGCAGATCCTGCGGAGCTTGAACGAGAGGTCGTGCTTCAGGAATGGGGTCCTGTATTGTCGTTGCCTGTACAGAGCAGCAAGAGCGGGATTGTACCAGCAGTGGATGAGTCTGGTGGTGTTGACTGGGGCGCATTCGGCACAGTTGATTTTGAAAGGACGATGCCTGAGTTTGACAAGGCACGGTACAAGGCTGAGAAGCTCAGGGAGCAGTTGAAGGATGTTGTCATCATTATGAGCATTGTCAGCGAGAGGTTGCATGGAAGGGCCAAGTATCTGGTGCTGAAGTACGCGAAGATGGGCTTGGTGGAGTTGGAGCATATCGTGCATCCGGACATGGCGGCTTTGGCGAGGCTGTATTTGAGGGCAATGAGGTTGCGGGAGGAGATCAGGCTGTTGGAGGAGGCCAGTGAGGCCAGACGTAGATGGAGGTTGGAGCGGTTTTTGGCAGAGTAGTGAGGCTGGTTTAGTTGTTGTAGGGCAAGGGTTGGATGGTTAGGCGGGGTGGTCTATGGAGGTGGATTGGTGTGTTGGGGTGGAGTGATCGTGGGATACGCGGATGGGCTGACGCGGTGAGCGGAAACGGTTGGTTTCTGGGCAAGAGTGAATCTTGCATAAGAGCGATAGAGAGAGCGAGAGAGATTACAAAAGGGAAAAGTGTGTTTTGGTGACACACTTTCGGTGACTTCGCCTTCGGCTCAGTCCCCTGCGGGCCCTTCGCCCTCCGGGCTCGGGCCCGGCGAGAGGTAACTTGGGAGAAGTAGTATTATGAAAAGAGTTGAGTGAGATGATGTGAAGTACGTGAAGATGGGTAAAAGATTGTGAGAAGAATAAGGGGTTGTGAGAATACATGAGGAGGTGAGGGTGAGAAGGTATTGTAAATAAAGGGTTTATGAACAGAAAATGAGGTGAGAATATAAGTATAAGGGTAAGTAAATGCCCCTGAGGGTGAGGGTGAGATTTTGCCTATCTTAACAGACACTCACTGACCAATTCTGCCAGCCACTGCTCGAAGTCCAGTTCAGCCAGTATTAGCTCCTTCGCTTCAGGTGGAGCGCTGATGAGCTGTGTGGCAGCGTGAGCTGACTGCCGAGCGGCATCGTCGTAGATCAGCCGCAGCATCCGGTCTTTAATACTCGTCATGTATTTGTGCACCTGCGAAACCGTGGAGTTCACACGACCTTTATAAAACTTGCTGTTTTAGGGGTGGGGTTTGTCAGGGCTTTCTCAGCAGCCACCGACGGAAAGGCTCAAGAACCACAAGTTTTATATACTTGCAGATGTTACTACTATAGTGGAGATAACCCGGAGGTAAGAGGATGAAATCACCAGGCCAGATGGGCGATGCCTTCATTGAGGCAGAAAAGATGTACTACATGTATAAGTCAGATTTCTTTCCGATGTACAGTATGGCCGGCACAAGGCCTTCTTTGAGCCAGCAGTATGGCTGGACTTCAGTGTACGATTTCACATCTGACCTGCTCGGCGCAAGACCTCACCACAGACTGCAGACCGTTGAGGATGTAATACGCAGAGGTTATTTTGCAGTCCCCAAATCCGACCCTGAGATTGCGGTTATCTCTGATAAGAGGCACACAACAAGGCTGGGTCTTGATGATGTCATCTGGCAGATTAGGAGACGCTACGAGGTTTACCAGCAGAACCTCTACGAGATTGAACTTGCCAAGTGTGCAGCGATAAACTGCCTCTTCAAGCACGAGGCCTACCATGGCCCAGCCGACAGCAGGGTCGAATATTCAGTCAACAAGCGATTGGATAATCTGTACCGAGATGAAAGATCAGAACGAGTCGAGCTATGGCAGGATGTATCCAAGTTGAAGCAGTTGCTGCCGGAAAATGCCCAGCAATACTTGAGTGCTTACAGAAAGATTTCTATCCTTGAGGATTCCAAAGGTGATAAGTCTTGATGACGCGTGTCCAGGAATTGTGCAGGCAACTCAAGCCTGTTATGGGCAATAAGATCGACCGTCTATGGTCGGCATATCTGGCGGAGTCGGACGCCGACGGCAAGGCTGATATAGAGCAGACCCTCGAGCTTTTGGCAGCAAAGCACCTCGGCAAGAACTACGAGCCTGATCGTTCACCTTTTCCTCCGCCTTCCAAGGAATTTGCGGGATGGGGTGACATCAAGCTTGGGAACATATCATACGCCCGCCGCGAATTGTACCCATTTCTCTTGAAGAGCCCGCGGCTAAAGGAGCACATTCTGATTGCAGGCCGAAGCGGGTCCGGCAAGACGAACCTGGCGTTTGTGCTGATGGAGGGTATCATGGCCCGCGGCATTAAGGTGCTTGCCCTGGACTGGAAGCGAGGCTACCGGGACCTTCTGAGTCGGCATCCCAATCTGAGGGTCTTCACGATCGGCAGAGACATCTGCCCTTTTAGGTTCAATCCCCTGATACCTCCGGCTGGCTGCGAACCGCACCTGTGGATAAAGCTCATCATCGATGTGATGGCATCAGCCTATCTTGGCGGCGAGGGTGTCATCAGCTTATTAGTCGCGGGACTCGACCATTTGTACTCTGAATTCGGGGTGTTTGATAGAAATCAGACGGGATGGCCGACGATACACGACTTGTTGGCATGGCTGAGAACTGCAAAGCTCAAAGGCAGGGCTGCCATGTGGCAGGCCTCGGCAGAGAGAATTCTATTGGGAATGACCTATGGCGAATTCGGAGCCGTCTTAAACACCCAAGACAATAGCCACGTCGCTGAGCTTTTGGAGCACGATGTCATCCTTGAGATGGATGGTCTATCCAGCTCGTCCGACAAAGTCATGTTCTCTGAGGCCTTGACCCTTTATCTTTATAGGTACCGACTGGCTCAGGGACCCCAGGAGAGGCTCACCAACGTTATACTCCTGGAAGAGGCGCATAACCTGCTGCTCAAAAAGTCAGATGAATCCAGGGAATCCATACTGGAGACATCAATTCGAATGGTCAGGCAGTACGGCCTAGGCTATGTCTTCGTGGATCAATCGGCCTCGTTATTGAGCAAAGTGGCATTTGCAAATTCATACGCAACCGTTGCCCTAAGTCAGAAGCTTCGCTCTGATGTCCAAGTGATGGCATCTGCGATGAACCTCACCGACGAGCAGAAGCAGGCATTAAATACCCTGGCGGTAGGCACCGCGGTTGTTCGTCTGGCAGATGAGCATCCGGAGCCATTTCTGATAAAAATCCCCCGTTATCCTATCAGGGAAGGATGCGTGCCTGATTCCACTATCAGGGCCAAGTGGGGCAGTTGTTACAGCGATACCAAATCACTTGAAACCGCCCGCTCTTTGAAGGAGGTGATTTCACCTATTCCATTGCAGGACAGGAACAACAAGATTATTCCTGAAAAAACGACAAGACCCCGCCCACCCACCCCCAAGGAATCAGAAGATAAAGGTGAATCTCCTGATTCCAAGCCACACCCACCCGAAAAAACCTTATCTCGTGAAGAGATAAGGTTCCTGGCGGATATAGTAGCCAAGCCGCTATCAACGACGGTGTCAAGATATCAGAGGTTGAATCTCTCGCGCAGGCGGGGCAATGCTGTCCGCGAGTCGCTCACCTCGGGAGGCATTACCGAGCGTGTTGTGATTGCCACCCGATCCGGCCAGGTTGTTTTGTATCAGCTTACCGACTTAGGCAGGACATTCTGCTCTTCAGTTGGTATTGAACCTGGTCCCAAACCAAGAGAAAGTCTTGAGCACATGTTCTGGATTAGCAGCGCAAAGAAGCATTTCGAAAGGGAAGGTTACGATGTCGTCTGCGAACATCCCGTGAAGGGCAACGGGGCCATAGACATCCTTGCGACCAAGCCCGGACAAAAGGTGGCTGTTGAGGTCGAGACCGGCAGGTCGGATGTGAAGAGCAACCTGAAGAAGGTCAGGAAGGCCGGTTTCGACAGGGTCGTTCTGGTTGCCACCTCGCCAGCGGCAGTCACAGCGTGTCAAATGGCTATCGACTCGGCCGCCTCAGCAAAGGTCGAAGTATTGAATTGGCTGGATGTCTCGTAGTACCTGAAGAAAGGCACACGGATAAGGAGTCCGATTTCCCGACCGATAAATCTTGAAAACAGCGTTTTTTGCGCTTGACAGGGGTGTTGGCAGACACACTTTTGACCGAAATGTCAGGACGTGGAGTCATATCGGAGACACGGTTTCGCGAACGGTTGCCATGGAAGATATTCACGACAAAGAACTGATGGCCCAACTAATGTCATATTCCACAGTGCGCATGGACGTGACCTAATCCACCCACTGCAAGTGTATTGCGTGTTGTCGTATTCGATATTGTCGTCGCTCTGCTATCGCACAAAAATAAGTGTCGGCAGCATTCTTATGTATACAGCTTTCTCACTGCGTCTTGCCTGTCAGGTTCCATCACGTCAGCATATATCTCTGTCGTGCGAATGCTGGAATGTCCCAACTGTTTCTGTACCAAACGTAAGTTGTAACCGCTCGTTTTGTACAGCTGGCATGCATACGTGTGCCTGAGACAATGAATTGAATAGTGATGCCCGTGGAAACGGAAAACACGGACTGGAAGCCCGTGCTACGGAGAATGAGACCCCGCCGGCCACCGGTGGCGGGATTGTCCTGCCGGAGTTGGCGAACGTCCAACTTAGGTACCGCTTGACCGGCCGTGCTGGGAAAGTTCGGTCAAGTGATGAGAAATCGCGGGTCAAGGTGCGTCGAAAAAGTGCCAAAATGTTGGATTTTTAACAGCTTGGCGTATCTTTTTGGCCTTTGTGGCAGGAATGTTGACCGAGTTGATGGTCAATTGAATTAATGAATTGAAATCGAGCCCCTATTGTGCTACTATAGAAGACGTGGCGTACGGAAGTTCTTGAACACTGATCAACACAGCGGTCGAGCTCTTGGAATAAGAGACTGTGTGTAGAATCGTATGTACTGTTGCTCTAGTCGGGATCCTCGTGAGCGGTGCGCTCGCACTGGATGGCGCAGGCACCCTGAAGGACCCGTGGCGGATCAAGTCATTGGCCGATTTCAACGAATTCGCTGCCGATGCCAACTACTGGGACGACCACACCCGCCTCGAAACCGACGTCAACTTGGCCGGTCAGACCTACACCACAGCTGTCATCGCGCCGGACAAGGACAACTCGAATTCAGGTTTCGATGGCATTGCCTTTACGGGCGTTTTCGACGGCAATGATCATAAGATAACAAGCTTGAGAATCGATGACGCCGGGGCCGGGAACGATTACCTTGGTCTGTTCGGATACATCCCGGGCGGCCAGATTATGAGCCTAGGCATTGAAGGTGGGTATGTTCGTGGAGACTCAAATGTGGGCGGTCTGGTGGGGTGCAACTTCGAAGGTAGGATCTCCGGTTGCTATTGCAGCAACAAGGTTATTGGGTACTCCAAAGTCGGTGGTCTGGTGGGGCCAAGCATTCAAGGTGTGTTATCGAACTGCTATTCAACCGGTGACGTGAATGGAACGGATGACTATGTCGGTGGCTTGGCGGCAACGGTTAGCGGCATTGTGTCGAATTGCTATTCGACTGGCAACGTGAGCGGGGATTTGAGCGTCGGAGGGCTGACGGGATCTCATCTTGGCACTGTGTTAGACTGTTATTCCGGCGGGAACGTAACCGGTCGAGAAAGGGTGGGAGGGCTGGTCGGTTATAATGCAGGAAGTATAAGGAACTGCTATTCGACCGGCGATATAAGCGGTGACTCCGATGTCGGAATCTTGGTCGGCTGGAACTACTATATGACGGGTTGGGAGGCCAAAGGAAGCATTTCGAATTGCTTCTGGGATACCGAGACGCAGACCCACGGTATCAGTGCGGGTATTGGCCATGCCTCGGGCTTAGTGGTCAATGTGACCGGGCTGCCCACCTCCCAAATGCACACACAAAGCACATTTACGTCTGTCGGTTGGGACTTCGTTGGGGAATCGGCGAACGGAACGAGTGAGGTATGGCAGATGCCTGTTAGTGGTGGCTACCCAACCTTGAGCATCTTCCACGGTTTCACACCGCTGTCCCTTGCTGGAAGCGGAACTGCCGACGACCCTTATCTGATCAGTGATGCCAATGAACTGGGGATGGTGAGGTGGTATTCGGAGGATTCCTGTTTCAAGCTGACTGGCGATATCGACTTGGCGGGAGTACATTGGTCCGGACCTTTGGTCTTGAGATTCAACGGTTCCTTCGACGGCGACGGTCATAGTCTGCTCGATGTGCAGATAACCGGTGACGGACCTCTTGGGGCTTTTGGCTACATTGGGGAAGGTGGGGAGATTAAGAATCTCGGTCTAGACCCTATACAAGCGTGACGTCTTGAATTTTATTATGCATGGCGTGATAAAA
>CAYGZM010000086.1:0-15914 GCA_964354365.1 uncultured Pirellulales bacterium | reverse complement strand
GGTCGCCGGCATCAATACAGGAACTCGTCACCTCGTCTATCGTCCATCGTCCCTCATCTGCATCCCACCTGCCCGTCTGGGACTTCAAGTGGTAGTCTCCATCTACCCAGAAGTCGTCGCGGGGGTCGTCGGGCGTCCCGTTGGGGTCCCAAGAGCCCGGATCGGCAAAGCGAGGAACGACATCGACGTTTCCTTCTCCTGCCTGTGGGGAGCCGCCCTCGATATTGCAGTAGCTGATTGACGCCACGTCACAGTAACGCAGAGCAATCTGGGAATCTTCTCCGCTCCGGTTGCCGTGGAAGATGCTGTTGAGTAACGTCAGGCTGCTGAGGCGTTCGCAGTACACTCCGCCGCCGGCATCGCCAATGTGCGATGACCTGGCTACATTGCCGGCAAAGGTGCAGTTGGTCAGCCGGAGGGTTCCGCCATAGCTCCACATCCCGCCGCCGTAAGAGCCGCTGCCGCCTTCTCTGGCAAGGTTGCCTGCGAATAAGCAGTTGACCAGCACCGGGCTGCTTTGATAGTTCCAAATCCCGCCGCCATCGCGGCCGGAGACATTTCCAACGAACTGGCAATCTGTGAGTGTTGGGCTGCTGGACCAGTTACCCATCGCGCCGCCGCAACCTTCGCCGCCGTCGAGGGCAATAGCGGCATTGGCAATGAATCTACACCCCGTGAGCACCGGGTGGCTGTCATAGTTGAATATTCCAGCGCCCAGTCCACCGCCGTCGTCGTTGCCTGCGAAATTCATGATGAAGGTGCAGTCGATAACAGTAGGGCTTCCCTGGTCGTTGTACATCCCGGCCCCGTTGCATTGAGAGAAGTCCGGGTAATTGGCGTTTCCGGCAGTGATGATGAATCCGTCAAGTACGGCAGTCTCGTTGGTTCTGCTTCCGGTAACGACACGGTAGGCATTTTCCAAGCGGGTCGGCTCCCGCCCCAACTCTTCAGGATTGTCCAAGTTCATATCATTTCCCGCGAGGTCGCCGCTCAGAGTAGTCTGGTACCGCTCGACGTCTCTAACATTCGGGTTGTTCTCGACGAGGCCCGCGTAGCCGCCTTTGATTGTGAAGCCATTGACTAACTGGAAGGTGGCTTGTCGGTCGCCGGGGGTGATTCCGGCGCCGCAGTCGGGTTTATAGGAGCCCTGGGCGACGCGGATTTCTGTGCCGTTTACTGCGGCGGCGAGGGCGTCCTGGAGGCATTTGAAGGCGTCGGCCCAGCCTGAGCCGTTATTGGCCCCGCGCGCGTCGGAATCAACGTAAAGGATGCCGGATCTGCAAAGGTTGGAGACTTGTGCGGGGGTGAGTGCATAGTTGTACAGGCGGACATCGTCGATCAGGCCGTCCCAATAGCGTCCCGGTCGTTCCTGGTTTTCGCCGATATAGACGTCGTAATTGTCGGTGGTCACTCCATTGAGCTCCGGTATGGGGCCGGCGGGGTCTTCGACGCCGTCGATGTAGAGTCGCAGGTTGGCGCCGTCGTAGGTTCCGCAGACGTGATGCCATTCATTCGCAGCCACTTCGATATCGCCGTTGATATAATTCCAGGGCGGTCCGCCGGTGACGGCAAAATGGTATCTCCTATAGTTGTTTGCGGTGGAGAGCCTCCAGGCCGAGTCGCCCTTGGCGATGACGGTCTGCCATTCCATGTTGACAGCGTTGAGTCTCACCCATGCAGCCGCCGTGATTTGAGCGGTAATGTCGAAGGTCGGACTGTTGCCGCAGTTGACATAATCGCCGCTGCCATCGAAGCTCAGCGCGCCTCCGACCCGCCCGGCATCAGGCTGCCACTGGGGGTTGCCGTACAGTATGCCGTGATTGTCGCAGGCCGAATCATAGGCCGTGTTTCCGCTTGCCTCGTCCAGCTTCCAGTGCGCCACGAGGGCGGGCGGCTTGTGCTCATAATACTCGTACAGGCCCATATCGACCCTGCCGCCAGCCAGGCGCGGCCCGCCGTCCAAATCCCTGCTGCTCGATTTGGCGACGTAGTCACCCGGATCCACTTCACCGGGCCAGTAATAGCCGGGGGGAATCTCCACGTTGGTCGGCTCGGCTACGTAACTTGGGTCGCCGGCGTTAATACAGGGTGAGTCGGGCTTGAGATGGTAGTCGCCGGGCGTATAGTTAAGGTCAAGGTCCCATGAGCCTGGCGATACGAAAAGCGGATCGCCCGAGAAGTTGCCGACGCCGCCGAAAGAGCCGTCCCAGCCCTGGATGCAGCAGTAATTGACACTCGGCTTGTAGTCCGTTCTCCAGGGGCCTTCTTGGTAGAGAATCTGGGCGCTCTGGCCGGTGCCTGGGCCGCAAAGGTTGTCCCACAGGATGCAGTTGCTCAGTGTTGCTGAGCCCCATTCCGCGATATGGACCGCTGTGCAGTTGTTGCCCGCCAGCGTGCAGTTCACCAGATAGCTGCCGAGATTGTAGGCGTTGTCATACAGTGCTGCGCCCGATGCAAGGGCCGTATTGCCGACAAAGAGACAGTTGATGCAGGTGGCCATTGATGCGCTTGTGTTGTAGATTGCGCCGCCATATTCGCTGCAGTAGTTGTCAATGAAGATACAGTCTATGAATGCACCATACATACTGCGGCACGTGCCGCAGCCGTTCAGATAGACGGCGCCTCCGCTGCGCTGGGCGGCGTTTCGGATAAAGCGGCACCGCGTAAATATGACTCGGCCGTTGTTAAATGCCATTGCTCCGCCGTAGTCCGCCGTGGAGTTGTTGACGAACAGGCAGTCGCTGACGATTGCGTCCCCATAGTTTATGTACAGGCCGCCGCCCGAGACGTCGCCTTTGGCGCCTGTGATTGTAAAGCCCTCCAGCACAGGCGTTCCGCCTTCTCCGTAACCATCAGTCACCAGGATGCGGGCGCTGTTCTCTGTTCGGCTGGGTTCGGTGAGCAGGTCGTGCGCTGCGGCAACCTCAACGTCGTTGCCTGCAAGGTCGCCGCTGAGCACTGTCAGGTATTTGTGAACGTCACGCGCATCCGGGTCTGGCTCGCCCCATCCGGCGTAACCGCCTTTGACAACCAAATCGCCGCTGATATTAAATGTCTCCTCGCGGTTGCTCTGGCCGGGCTTGTAGATGCCCTGAGCCACCCGGATTTCACCGCTGCCTGAAGCATCCTCCAGACCGTTCTGGATGTTCGTGAAGGCATTGGCCCAGCTTGTGCCATTGTTGGCTCCTGTTGCATCGGCATCGACGTAAATCACTTTTGCCGGGGCCGGCGATGCCGCGGCCAGAAAGGCCGCGCAGGCGGCGATTACGATGCTCAACACTGTCCTTCTTCTCATTTTCTTTCTCCTTGAAAAGTCCTTCATCTGTACACACAAGCAGGATTATGACCGGTTACGTTGATACGGTGCGCCAGATGCGTCAAAAGTAACGCCGTTGCCCCAGAATTCTACAAAAAAACAGCCTTTTCGCCGGCTGACGTTCTTTCCCAGCTTTTTCCTGCGCCGCGCTTTGGGGCTTTAATTTGGGTAGGTGCTGCTTGTGATGTGGAAAAACCTAGTAGCCGCTCATAGTTGAATTTGTGGGTGCAGTTCGCTCAGCAGCCGGCTAAGGGTTGTGGATTCCTGCCTTCGCAGGAATGACAACTGGCGGCGGTCGCAGGAATGACAACTAACAAGATCAACGTTGACGGGCTACTACTTCAATTGGAGCACGAATGCCTGGTCGCATCGGCGCGACAGATGGTCCGCCTTGTACTCGACAAATCCATAGGTCTTGTACAAGCTGATCGCTTCTTTTAGAACCGAAGCGGTTTCTAAAGTCACCCTCTTGAATCCCATCCGCCTTGCCTCTGCCAGAGCGCTTTCGAGCAAAAGCTTGCCTAACCCCCTGCCTCTGAACAATTTGTGCAGATACATTTTGCGAAGCTCACACATCAATTCGTCGATCGGATAAAGCCCGTAAGCTCCGACTATCGAGCCTGTTTCTTCCTCAAGCACATAAAACGCGCCGCCCCGCACAAAATACGACCGCTCAATATCTTTTAGATCAGCGTCGGTGGACTCCGGGTCCGGCTTGAGTCCGTACTCCTTCAGGACGCCATAGACAAGCGCCGCTATCTTCCGGCAATCTGTATTAGTCGCAGCCCTTAACTTGGGCCAGGAACACTCTGCCATAGCGATCTTCTTTCCTGTGCAAGAATCTACCACTCGCCAACAGCGTGGTTGCATATATTCTGCCAATGTGGTATAAGAGTTAAAAGTGCAAAGTGTAAAGTCTCAAGTGTAAAGTTTAGAGTTTGAAGTTGCTATTATGGAAGCAGCAGAATTAAAGTCGGCGATAGGTGAGCTGTCGGCCCGGATTGACAAGATCCGGGACTGGCTTTGACTTGCCCGGCAAGAAATCACAGCTTGGGAAGCTGGAGGCCCAGATGTCGAGGCAGGGATTCTGGGACAATCCCGATGCGGCGCAGGCCGTGGTATCTCAGCTAAGTGCTCTCAAGTCGGTTGTTGAGCCGACCGAAGAGATGCAGCGCAAGGCCAAAGACCTTGAGGAGATCTTCGAATTGGCGATGGAGTCGGATAAAGACGAGCTCAAGGAGCTTGAAGAAGATCTGAGCGAGCTGGCCAAAAGGTGCGAGCAGATAGAGCTGCAGGGGCTGCTGTCCCGGCCGGAGGATATGATGAACTGCTTTTTCAGTATCCACGCCGGGGCGGGCGGGACGGAGAGTTGCGACTGGGCCAGTATGCTGCTGCGGATGTACACGCGGTACTTCGAGGCGCATAAGTACAAGTTCGAGGAGCTTGATATTACGCCGGGCGAGGAGGCGGGAATTCGCTCGATTACGCTGCGCGTTGGTGGGCCTTTTGCATTCGGGAGGTTCTCGTGCGAGGTTGGCGTGCATCGGCTTGTGCGGATAAGCCCGTTCGATTCCAACAAGCGGCGCCACACGAGCTTTGCTGCGGTGGACGTTGTGCCGGAGTTTGACGAGGACGTCGATATTGAAATAAACGAAGACGACCTGCGAATTGATTTCTACCGGGCCAGCGGCGCGGGCGGGCAGCACGTCAATAAGGTAAGCTCCGCGGTCCGGATAACGCATCAGCCGACGGGTATCGTTGTGCAGTGCCAGAATGAGCGGAGCCAGCACAAGAACCGCGCCCAGGCGATGAAGGTGCTCAAGTCGAGACTGTACGTGCTCGAGCGGCAGAAGCGGGATGCCGCGGTTGCGAAATTGTACGGCGCCAAGGGTGAAATCGCCTGGGGCAACCAGATACGCAGCTACGTCCTGCAGCCATACCAAATGGTTAAGGATCATCGCACCGACTTCCAGACGGGTAACGTCGATGCGGTGCTGAACGGAGAGCTTGACGGCTTTATCGAGAGCTACCTGCGGCACCGTGCGAAAACAAAAGCTGCGGCGAGTTGACCGCTGAGCACAGCGACGGCGACGACAGGAACAGGTTGCCGGCGGCAAAGCAGCAACAATACCGGCTATCGAAAGACATAAGGACAAGAGCGTTAAGGCAAGAGAAGATGAAAGAGATTATTGATGTCAAACTGACAGCGCGGAAGGCCGTCCCGGATATTGCCGGGTGGAAAACGGATATGCTCGTCGTCGGGTGGTTCTCGGACGATAAGGCCCCGGACAAGCTGAACAAGGAGCTAAACGCCAGGCTCGACGGCGCAATCGAGCAATTGACGTCGCTGGGCGACTTCAAGGCCAAAGAAGAAACCAGTGCGGTTGTCTATGGCAATGAGAAAACGGGGGCCAAGAGAATTCTGTTAGTCGGCTTGGGTGAGAAGAACAAGGCGACGCTCGATACAGTCCGCAAGGCGGCGGCAATCGCGGCCAAAAGGGCGGTGGCTCTGAAGGCAAAGACCATCGGTCTTGCTCTGCATAAGGCCTTCACAGGCCGATTCGACTCGGCCCGGATGGGCAGGGCGATGGCAGAGGGGGCTCACTTCGGGGGCTACCGGTATGATGAGTTCGTCACCGAGGGCGAGAACGGTCGGCTGGATTCGCTGAAAGTTGAGGTGATTGATTCCGACTCGGCGAAGATAAAAGAGCTAAGCGCGGGCGTTTCAAGCGGCTCTGTGATTGGCGGGGCGCAGAGCTATGCTCGGACGCTGGCGAATCGGCCCGCCAACGTGATAAATCCGCCCGCATTGGCGGACGAGGCGAAAAAGCTGGCCCGCGGATTGAAGAACGTCGCCTGCACCGTCTTCGACGAGAAGCAGTTGAAGGCCAGGGGAATGGGCGGCGTGCTCGCGGTGGGGTCCGGGTCGAAGAGTGAGCCGAGGTTTATAGCTTTGAAGTACAGCCCCGGGCCGAGGGCGGGGAATAAGCCGACCGTCGCGCTGGTCGGCAAGGCGATAACGTTTGATTCCGGCGGCATAAGCATAAAGCCGGCTCAGGATATGGACCAGATGAAATTGGACAAGTCCGGCGGAATTGCGGTCCTGGCGACAATCAAGGCGGTTGCGGAGCTGAGACTGCCGTTGAACGTTTTCGGGATAGTGCCGTCGGCGGAGAATATGCCGGGCGGGTCGAGCTATCGGCCGGGCGATATTATTACAACGTACAGCGGCAAGACCGTCGAGGTGCTGAATACCGACGCCGAAGGCAGGCTGATACTATGTGACGGACTTGCATACGCCGTTAAGCAGAAATGCGATGTCATCATCGATATTGCGACTCTGACGGGGGCATGCATGGTTGCGCTGGGCAGGTATAAGGCCGGGCTGATGGGAAATGACGACAAGCTCATAAAGCAGCTGCAACAGGCCGCGGAAGACAGCGGCGAGAAGGTCTGGCCTATGCCGAGCGGCGACGAGTATGCTGATGAGATGAAGAGCAAGATTGCGGACCTGAAGAACATCGGCAGTAAGTGGGGCGGAGCGTGCACGGCGGCGGCGTTCCTGCGGCAGTTCACAGGCGAAGCGAAGTGGGCGCATCTTGACATCGCGGGGGTGGACATATTCTCGAAGGCCACCGAATCGGCGGCGGAAGGCGCCAGCGGGTTCGGGGTCCGCCTGCTGAGCACGTATCTTATGAATCTGGCGGGCACGAAGACTTAGGTTTAATTACTCAAACTGTCCAGTTTTCAAGAAAACGGTACGATAAGTCCTTATGCGACAGCAAGATAGCACAGTGTGTCATTCCCGCGAAGGCGGGAATCCACTCACCCGCCACACTACTGGATACCTGCTTTCGCAGGTATGACAAGGCGAACTGGTCAGTTTGAGTTGATTTAAGATACCGATTTGCAGGTGTTGCAGTTACGGATCGAACAGATGGGTAAGAAAAGCAAGACCATAGATGCCGAAAGGATCGCCAAGGCCGTCGAGGAGATACTTCTTGCGGTCGGTGAGGACGTTCAGCGCGAGGGACTGCGGAAAACGCCTCAGCGAGTGGCGAGGATGTACGGCGAGCTTTTGGGCGGGATGAACGAGGACCCGGAGGCGCATCTTCGCAGTGTCTTCAGCGAGAACTACGATGAGATCGTTCTGCTGCGCGACATACCATTTTACAGTATGTGCGAGCATCACCTGATGCCGTTTATCGGCTCGGCCCACGTGGCGTATCTGCCGGCCGGCTCGGTGCTCGGCGTCAGCAAGCTGGCGCGGATCGTAGAGTGTTTCGCCAGACGCTTGCAAACTCAGGAGAGACTTACATACCAGATAGCCGATTTTATTATGAACCGGTTGAAGCCGAGGGGTGTCGCCGTGGTTATCGAGGCCTCGCATAGCTGTATGACAATCCGCGGGATAAAGAAGCCCGGCGCGGTTATGGTGACATCGGCGCTTCGCGGGATATTCAGGAAGGACCCAAAGAGCAGAAGCGAGGTCCTGAGCCTGATGCACAACGGCAATAAATAGCAGGGGCCGTTCTTATGCATAAACTGGCCAGGCGGGTGCGGTTTTCAGTGAATCCTTTTCTGTCGGAAGACGGCGAGGGGGCGAATTCGTTTGCATCGAAGCCGGCGGGTGAGGGATTGGCGGTGTTTTTGGAATTGTCGGTGGAGTTAGCCGGCGAGGTTGAGCCGGCGACAGGGTTTGTCGTCAACGTAACGGATATCGACGAAGAAGTTCGCCGGTCGGTCGTGCCGATCTTCGCCGAGCGGATACGGGCGGATTTTCGGGCGGGCAGGCATATCGGTATTCCCGTGATAACCGGACTTATGACGGCGGGGTGGGAAGCGCTGGCAGGGAGCTTTGGCGCAGCGAGGCTCAGCAGACTTGGTCTAAAGCTCAATCCATATAGAGAAATGGCGATAGATTCACAGGAGCCGAAGATGATATATTTTGGCGAGAAGTTTGAATTTGCGGCGACGCATAAGCTATGGAACGAGGAGTTTTCCGAGCAGCGCAATTTCGAGGTCTTCGGCAAGTGCGCCAATCCGACCGGCCACGGGCACAACTATATCGTGGAGGTTACCGTCAAGGCGCCGGCGGGCAAGGAGATTTGCGTCGGGGATTTTGAGAGAATAGTCGATGACGAGCTTATAGAGATGGTGGACCATAAAAACCTGAACGTTGACGTCACTTACTTTGCCACGACGAATCCTACGGTTGAGAATATCGCGGTTTTTGCGTGGGACAGACTGGTGGATAAATTCAGCCCAGACGGTGGGGCAAGCCACACCCTACATTGCGTTACGATATGGGAGACCGACAAGACGTGCTGTTCATATTATGGATGAGCACTGCGCCAAAACATCCGGCAGGTTGTAAGTGATAGACCAAAGACAAACAACCAGATGCAAATTAGGCTACGGGATGCTGCTGTTCGCCGCGTCGTTCTTTCTGTACAGCCTGGCCGGCCCTGGAAATCTGCCAGGCGACACGGAGCTCCGCTGGTCGGTTTCTCGGCAGATCGTTCGCGGTTGCGGTCTCTCGCTGGAAGATTCGGTCAAAACGCGGAACTACGCCGTCGGTGTGGACGGAAAACGCTACTGCGTTTCGGGCCTTGGGCACTCGCTGTGCCTTCTGCCGTTCACGGCCCTCGGCCTGCTGTTAGAGAAGGCCGAGCCGCTGGGTGCCGACATCGCGGACTTGACCGCACAGTTCCTGACATCGCTGGTCTTGTTTCCAGCAATAGGCGCAGCGGGAGTTTGGGTATTTTATCGGCTGGCGCTTTTGCTGGGTTGCAGTCAGAGGATCTCGCTTGTTGCCGCGGCGCTGCTGGGCTGTGCCACGATGTACTTTCACTATTCGGTCAATACGCAGGAACAGAGCCAGACGGCTTTGCTGCTGACCGCGGCAATTTTGTTTATTCTCCTGTACCGGCAGCGGCGTCGCAGTATCTATGCGTGGTTGTTATGTGCCGTGCTCGGGATGTGTCTTCTGTTCCGGCCTTCGTCCGCCCCGGAGGTGCTGGCGATATACCTCGTGGCCGTCGCCGGCGATATGTCCACGCCAGAAGCCACTGGTCTGCGCAAGCGGCTGCTTAACTGGGTTGCCGCGGGCATCTGCGGACTGGGGGGCTTCACTGTAATTGTGGGCTGGTACAATTGCATGCGCTTCGGCAGCGTTTTCGAGCTGGGCTATGGGTCATCGGCGTCAACGTCATTGGGCGGGCACAGACTGCTCGAAAGTTCACCTCTGCCAACTCTGGCCGCAATGCTGTTTAGCCCCGGCAAGAGCATAATCCTCTATAATCCGGTCATCCTGTTGTCCGTGCTCGGCGTTGTCGGTTTTTGCCGCCGGCATAAACTTCTTGCCCTGGTGATTTTCCC
Organism: uncultured Pirellulales bacterium; assembly: GCA_964354365.1. Taxonomy (GTDB): domain Bacteria; phylum Planctomycetota; class Phycisphaerae; order Sedimentisphaerales; family Anaerobacaceae; genus CAYGZM01. The sequence continues at coordinate 6,217 of CAYGZM010000086.1, read as the reverse complement.
CGCTGTCGTCGTCAACCTCGTATTTCACAGCTTCTTCACGGCCTGGGCGGGTGATTACGCCTGGTCGGTGAGGTACCAGGTGCCGATGCTACCGTTTCTGATCCTACCGATAGTGGTTCTGTTAAGCCGCCCGATGAAAGCTGTGAAGAAGGCACTGGTTGTATCGCTCGTTTCAATCAGTTGCGTGATACAGGTCGCATCGGTGGTGTACAATTTCAATCTCGAGTTCAGCCAGAACCCCAATCACTGCATCATTCCCGACGGCTGGGTCTGGGGCTGGTCGCAGTCGCACCTGCGAAAACGATTTGAGAATATTGCCGCACACATAGCGGGCAGGCGGGATTTCAGCTCCGTACCGGTAGCGCACGAAGAGCCTCTGTTGCTGAAGTACAACCGCAGCGAGCAGTCCGTGCGAAGTGCCTACCGTGTCAATTTCTTCCCCTTCAAGGCCGCCAGTGCGCCGGCCTCGGCAAGGCTGTTCTGTCCCCTGTTGTGTCTTTGGGTCGTCCTGCTGATGGGATTCTGTCTGGTGACGCTCAGGTTAATCAAATGCTGTCTCAGTTGCATGGCAGAGTCCGGCTGACAGACCGCCTGCCCGAAGCGCAGGTCATAAAATGCCGAGTCTATACAATCTCGGCCTATATTATCGGAACAGACAGTGCCACGAACCGCACCCCGGACACTGTGGGCAATCACCTCGACGTGCAAATCGACACACCGAGACCGCGCGGAGGGGGAGAAAATTGCGTGCTGCAAGCGTCCTATAATGGCGACTTTCCCAGCACTGTCGGGAGGCCGCCGCATCTGAACACATCGCGCCGGCAGGGCGTATGATTTTCAGTCCCAAAATCGGCTTTAGGACAGGGGACGCAGGCCCGGCTTTCCTAAAGCTATGTTCTTTATTTGCCGATACTTATGTTGTAGAAGACGGCTGGTTTTCAACAAACGGTCCGGAAATCGCGCCTGTTCAGCGAGGCCAGCCAAATATAAGGGCAACGGGGAGGAGTCGAATGCAGCGGGTGCGCTGTATCCGTATTTCTATGCGCATCCGACGGGGACGGAGTCTAAACAATTGATTATCGATGATTGATTATTGATTATTTGCGGTAAGGGATTCTTCTGTTGCAGGGTACGATATGAAGGCATTGGTGACGGGCGGGGCGGGTTTTATCGGGTCTCATCTGGCTGAGCGTCTGCTGAAAGACGGCAATGAGGTCGTTGTTGTCGATAACCTCAGCACGGGCAGTTTGAGGAACGTCGAAGGCTTCAAGAAGCACCCCAAATTCGATTTCGTCCGGGGCGACATCCGCGACGCCAAGCTGATGACAAGCCTTGCTGAGCGGAGCGACGCGGTCTTTCACTTGGCTGCGGCGGTGGGCGTGCAGCTGATAGCGGACGACCCGGTCCATACCATCGAGACCAATATCGGCGGCACTGAGACGGTGCTCGAGGCTGCAAACAAGTTCGGCGCGAAGGTGCTGATTGCTTCGAGCAGCGAGGTCTATGGCAAGAGCGAGGCGGCGCCGTTCCGCGAGGACGACGACCTTGTGTTAGGCAGCACGAGCATGTCACGCTGGGCGTACGCGTGCAGTAAGGCGGTCGATGAATTCCTCGGTCAGGCCTTTCATCAACAGTACGGTCTGAACGTCGTAATCGGGCGTTTCTTCAATACGATCGGGCCGAGACAGACCGGCCAGTACGGGATGGTCGTGCCTCGATTTGTCGCCAGGGCGCTTAAGAATGAGCCGGTCAGGATATTCGGGACCGGTCGGCAGACGCGGTGCTTCTGCTACGTCGGCGACCTTGTGGAGGCGATTATCAAGCTTATGGGTTGTGAGCAGGCGGCGGGGAACGTATATAACATCGGATCGAGCGAAGAGATAAGCATCGAGGCCCTTGCAGATAAGATTATCGAGATGACAGGCAGCAAGAGCGGCAAGGAGTTTGTCTCTTACGAGCAGGCCTACGGCAGGCCCATTGAAGATATGATGCGCCGCGTGCCCAACATCGAACGCATCAAGAAGACAATCGGCTGGGAGCCTAAGACAAATCTGAGCGAAACGCTGCGGGTAATCATCGAAAGTATTCAGAAGCTCTAACAAAGTGAAGTCCTGATTGGCGCCGCAGTTCTGGATTCCCGCTCCTTCGACTTCGCTCAGGACGGGTTTCGCGGGAATGACATGAAGCGGGGTTTCTTTTTGTTAGACGCTGTCAATAAATGCACGGCGGAACCTTCGTCTTGAAGGCCGATTTATTTCGAGCGACAACCGTACAAATGCCAGCCGGACTTAGTCAGTGGGACTATCTCATAGTCACTGCATCCAATGATTTGCAGGCCGAGGCTTACGAATCACAGTTGAAGCTGCGCCGGGACCTGGGGCTTCTCAGTGACGTCCGGGAGGTTATGGTCGTTGCCGACCCCGGCGGCAGGCGGATCGGCAGCGGGGGCAGCACGCTTTGCTGCCTGATGGAAGTCCTTGCCCGCCGATTGGGGCGAAGCTTGCGAACGGCTGGCCCCAAAGAATGGCTGGAAGTCCTGCGCAAGCTGCGAATTCTCATTGTTCACGCCGGGGGCGATTCGAAGCGTCTGCCGGCTTATGGTCCCTGCGGGAAGATATTTGTCCCGGTGCCGGGCGAGAGCGACAGTGCGTTGCCGTTGACATTATTTGACCGGCAACTGCCGATATATCTCGCCCTGCCGCAGAGCGAGGGCGGAAGAGAGGTTGGCCAGGTTGTGATAACTTCGGGCGACGTTATGCTCAGATTCGCGCCGGGTGAAGTGAGCTTCGCTGCTGCGGGCGTCACGGGATTGGCGTGCTATGCGCAGCCGGAACAGGCGAGCAGGCACGGCGTATTCTGCAGGGGTGAGGGTGACGCGGTGCGGCTGTACCTTCAGAAGCCTAATGTGGCCGAGCAAAAGCAAAAAGGGGCGATAGACGCTTACGGCCAGGCTTGTCTGGATATCGGGGTGATGAGCTTCGACGCCGAGGCCGCGGTCAAGATGCTGCAGGTCTTCGGCGCTCGCGTAAATCGACGTGGCAAGCTTACTCTGAGCGGGCGGATGGGTGAAGCTGTAATCAGCAGGCGGTTGGATTTCTATCGGGAGATCTGCTGCGCGATGGGCGCCCGGGCCGACAAATACGAGCACGCCAAATCCGCTCAGCAGAGCGGTTCAAGATGGACCAAGACCCTATTGGGCAGGCTTTTTGAGGCTTTCTCGCCAGTACCTTTCAGCGTGAAGCTGTTGAAGCAATGTGAATTCCTCGACTTCGGAGCGAACAGGTCGCTCATCGACAGCGGCGGACGCCTGCTTCAGGAGGATCGCGGAGTATCTTCCTTGCAGAACCTGCTTGATATCAACAACGAGATTAGCGGCGACGGCTCGGTCAAAGGCTCATCCGCCTGGGTGGAGGGCTGTCGAATCGCCTCGACGTTGACTCTGGGCGGTGAAAATATGGTTGTCGGCGTCGATGTTGATGAGCCGATGTTTCTTGCGCCGGGGGCGTGCCTTGATGTAATAAAGGGCCGCAGCCGAGGCGGCAAGGCCGTGTGGTTCGTGCGGTGTTACAGCATCGATGACACTTTCAAGGGAACGATTGAGCGAGGCGCAACTTTCTGCGGAATTGACATAGGTGATTGGCTCAAAGCGGCAGGCGGTGAGCCGAGTGATGTGTGGGACGCGAAGATTCCTGTCGCGAGTCGAAGCATCTGGAACGCGCGAATATTCCCTGCGGTGAAGGCGCATAGCGAGTATCGGCGATGGCTGTGGATGCTCGACGCCAAGCGCGCCTGTGACGAGGACGTTAGGGCGTGGCGCAAGGCCGACAGATACAGCTTAGAGGAGGTTCTGGCAGCGGCGGACCATACCGACTTCTACAGGCGGCGCGGAAGGATTCGGGCCAAATCAATTCAACACTCTGTGCGGCGAGTGTTTCGACCTTGGAGTGAATTCTCCAGTGCCGAGCTGGCATATCTGTTGAAAGAGGCGGAGGATTTGAGCGCGTGGATTTCGGAAATTCTGGCGGAGGCCCATTGGCATTTCAGGAACAGCCGGGCCGGCGGGACAGAATGCCTCATATTTCCGAGGATAATCCATAGCTTAGGCTCAGCATTGATTGAGCTTTACGAGAACAGGGATGTTGCGCTTTCAAAGGTCTTGGCGGGCCTGGGACGGATGCTGAGTGGGGCGCAGCGCCGGTGGCTACGGTCTTTGGGTCTTGATCTGGATTCGTCGGTTACTATTATCCAATGGGCGCGGCGGGCGCAGAATGCGGCCTTCGAAGGTCTGGAGAATGCAATAGTCGCCAGCGGCATCGAGCAGGATGTATGCCCGCAGAGCGTTTTGCGCAGTGACGAGATTGCCTGGGCTCGTGCGCCGGCCCGCCTCGATGTCGGCGGCGGGTGGACGGATACGCCGCCCTACTCGCTCGAGCACGGCGGCTGCGTGGTCAATGCGGCTGTGAACCTGAACGGGCAGCCGCCCATCCAGGCGTATATGCGCGTGATAGATGAGCCGGTTATTCGCATCGGCTCGATTGACCAGGGTGCAAGGATTGAGATCAGCAATTTCGATGAGCTGCTGGACTATCGAAAAGCAACGAGCAGCTTTGCACTTGCCAAAGCGGCGCTGGTATTGTCAGGTTTGTCGCCAGCGGCCCCCAGGGGGCGGACCGGCGGCAAAGGTGGTCGTACGAGCCTTAAAAAGGTGCTGGAGCATTTTGGCGGAGGGATTGAGCTGACCAGCCTTGCGGCAATTCCAAAGGGCAGCGGGTTAGGCACATCGAGCATAATGGGCGCTGTAATCTTCGCCGCGATTCAGCGCGTCATAGGCAAAGAGCTGTCGCAGCGGGAGCTGTTTCACAGCGTGCTGCGGCTGGAGCAGGCATTAACGACGGGCGGCGGCTGGCAGGACCAGATCGGCGGGGCCGTGGAAGGCGTCAAGATGATTGTGACGGATGTGGGATTGGTACCGGACGCGAGAATCCATTATGTGCCGAGTGACGTTCTGGATCCGAAGGCCAACGGGGGCAGGAGCCTCTTGTACTACACCGGCGTGACCCGCCTGGCCAAGCATATTCTGCATCAGGTCGTCGGGCGATATTTGAACCGCGACCGCGCGACGATGGCGACCCTGTCACGAATACGGTCGGCGGCCAAAGACGTAGCAGAAGCGCTTATTCGCAAGGACATAGCGGAAGTCGGGCGTTTGGTCGATGTTGCCTGGCGGCTCAACAAGCAGCTCGACCCGAACTCGACCAACGATGAGATTGAGTCTTTGTTCGAGCGAGTCGGGCCGTTCGTATGCGGCGCCAAGCTTCTTGGCGCCGGCGCCGGCGGCTTTATGCTGATGATTTGCAAATCAGCCGAGGATGCATCGCACGTTCGCCGGATGCTCGAAGCCGAGCCGTCCAACGAGCGGGCGAGGTTCTTCGATTTTGACGTCAGCAATGTGGGATTGACCGTGACTGTTTGTTAATACGAAGTTTTTGCAAAAGTCCTGTTAGAGAAGCCAGGAACGTTATGAAAAAGGCGTTGATTACGGGCATTACGGGGCAGGACGGCTCATACCTTGCAGAGCTGCTGCTCGGAAAAGGTCACGAGGTCTGGGGATTGATGCGCCGCAGCTCCTCGTTCCACACGGGCAGGATAGACCATATCTACAAGGATCCGCACGAACATCCGAGGCTTAAGCTCGTCTATGGGGACCTGACCGACGGCAGCAATCTTTCGTCCATCATAAACGAAATTCAGCCGGACGAGGTCTATAATTTGGGGGCGCAGAGCCACGTCCGCGTCAGTTTCGATATGCCAATCTTCACTGTCAACACGGACGGCCTCGGGGCGCTTCGACTGCTTGAGGCGATTCGCTCTTCCAGCAGGCCGGTGAGGTTCTACCAGGCCTCGAGCAGCGAGATGTACGGCAAGGTTGTCGAAACACCGCAAACAGAAAAAACGCCCTTTCATCCGCGAAGCCCATACGGGTGTGCGAAGGTTTACGCCTTTTGGCAGACTGTGAACTATCGAGAGGCGTATAACTTGTTTGCATGCAACGGGATTCTGTTCAATCACGAGTCGCCCAGGCGAGGCGAGACTTTCGTTACAAGAAAGATTACGCGAGCGGCAGCGAGAATCAAGCTGGGCCTTCAGGATAAGCTCTATTTGGGCAACCTGGATGCAAAGCGCGACTGGGGCTTTGCGGGCGACTACGTCGAGGCGA
>CAYGZM010000085.1:0-16004 GCA_964354365.1 uncultured Pirellulales bacterium | reverse complement strand
CTGCCTGAGGGAGCGAACATGGGCCTCTCCTGCGGCAATCCGACTGCCATTGCCAATCTTGAGCCTGGACAGGTGGTTTTAGATTTGGGCAGCGGAGGCGGGTTTGATGTCTTTATCGCCGCTAAAAAGGTTGGGGTAGAGGGCCGATCTATTGGCATCGATATGACCCCTGAAATGCTCCGCAAGGCCAGGTCAAGTATATCTGAGTTTACAGACAAGACCGGCCTCAATAACGTTGAATTCAGGCTTGGGGAAATAGAGCATCTTCCCGTGGCGGATTCGAGTATTGATGTGGTGATCTCAAACTGTGTAATAAATCTCTCACCGGACAAGCAACAGGTTTGGAATGAAATCGCTCGTGTCTTAAAGCCCGGCGGCAAGGCGAGTATTTCCGATCTTGCCTTAAAGAGACCTTTGCCGCAAGAGGTCCTCAAATCCGCCGCTGCCATAGTAAGCTGCGTGGCGGGAGCGGTCCTTATAGATGAAACGATAATGATGGCAAAACAGGCAGGTCTTATTGACATTCGAATAGATGAAGAGGCATACAGCATTGATCTGATGGCGGATTGTAATGACCCACTCTACAGAGAGGTTAGAGAGTCTTTGCCTCCAAACGGCAAACTCAGTGACTACATCGTGAGTGTCAATATCACGACATTCAAACCCTGACTGTGGAAAGAGTAGCAGGTAAGGAATCTTGATATGGCGGAAGAAAACGCAAAACAGATTGAAACGAAAGGATTAAATGTCTTTGAAAAATATCTTACAGTATGGGTAGTACTTTGCATCATAGGCGGGATTGTCCTGGGTAAACTTGCCCCAGGATTTGCCAAAGCACTCGATGGAATGGCCATTTATGTAGATAACGCCCCCGTCGTATCAATCCCAATTGCCGTTTGTCTTTTCTTTATGATGTACCCGATTATGGTCAAGATTGATTTCGCCGAGGTCCTCAAGGCCGGAAAAAGTATAAAGCCTGTCGGCCTGACGCTCTTCGTCAACTGGGCAATCAAACCTTTTACAATGTATGCCATTGCATTGCTCTTCCTCGGAACGCTCTTTCACAGCTTCATCGGCCCAGAGGCGATTGATTTGGTCAAGATGCCTTTTGGTTTGGATTTGCCGGTAGGGGCAACATACGGGGTCGGGAAAGTCGTAGAAGCCGGCGGAGCCAAAATGCTGCAAGTGCCTTTGTGGAGAAGCTACCTGGCCGGCTGTATTCTGCTCGGAATTGCCCCTTGCACAGCTATGGTCCTTGTCTGGGGCTACCTCGCAAAAGGAAACGACGGCCACACACTCGTTATGGTAGCCATCAATTCTCTGTCAATGCTTCTCCTTTATGGTCCGCTCGGAGGTTTTCTGCTGGGAGTTGGAAAGCTCCCCGTACCCTGGCAGGCGTTGCTGTTGTCAATCGCTATCTACGTTGCGCTGCCTCTTGTTGCGGGATACTTATCCCGGAAATGGATTATCGCCGTGAAAGGAGAACCGTGGTTCAGGGAGAGATTCCTTCACTTTCTCACCCCTGTCACCATAATCGCCCTGCTTGCTACCCTGGTTCTGTTATTTTCGTTCAAGGGCGAGGTCATCTTATCCAACCCGCTGACCATTTTATGGATTGCCATTCCGTTGTTCATCCAGACCAACCTGATATTCTGGATCGGGTACTTGCTATCAAAGCCTCTAAAGCTGAGTTACGAGGACGCAGCCCCCTCGGCTATGATAGGCGCTTCGAATCACTTCGAGGTCGCCATCGCAACGGCAACAATGCTGTTCGGCCTATCCTCCGGCGCCGCCCTCGCAACCGTCGTCGGGGTCCTCATAGAGGTCCCCGTCATGCTGATGCTCGTAAGAATCTGCCTGCGAACGCAGAACTGGTTCGGCCCAGCCGAAGGCCGCCAGACGGAGGGGCGAAAGGCTTCTGCAAAATTGCAGGCGTAGGGTGGGCTTCAGCCCACCACTTCAGCCGAGCAGTTCGGTGGGGCAAGCCCCACCCTACAAAAGAAAAAATCGTTTGTTGATTACCTGCAATTTTGCAGAACTCATAGAACCGAGCGTAAGGAGGGGCGCAAACCGCAATCGCACACGGTCATTGATTCTTGACATCCCGCCTGCGCGAATATATAGTAGCCGCGATATCGTCATTAAAAAGCTCTATGCTCAGCGGGCCGAAAAAGCTGAGATTTGTCGCAAATGAATCAAGGGAGTCTGCGAATGGATCCCGCAATCTTCAAGGCCTACGACATCAGGGGCATCTACCCCGACCAGATCAATGAGGAAGACGCCTGGAAAATCGGCAGCGCCACGGCCCAGTTTCTCCGCTCACTGCTCACCGGCTACGACCGGGGCCAGGCCAACGCACAGTCACTCTGCGTCGGGCGCGATATGAGAACGCACAGCGAAGCCCTCGCCAAAGCCATCATCAAAGGAATGAACGCAACCGGGGCGAACGTCATCGACATAGGTATGATCGACACGCCGCAAATGTACTTTGCGGTCAACCACCTCGGGACCTGCGGCGGCGTCCAGGTAACCGCGTCGCACAATCCCGCGAAGTACAACGGGTTCAAGATCTCCGGCATCCAGGCAAAGCCCGTCGGAGCGGACACCGGCCTGAAGGACATTCAGCATATCGCTATGGCGATGCCTCACACAAAAGGCAAAGGCGCCGGCGCAGTCGAGAAGCGCGACCTCACGGCAGAATACAAAAACCACATCCTCAAATTTTTGCGGCCGAGCAAGGCAAAGCTCAAAATCGCCATTGACGCCTCGAACGGCATGGCCGGCAAAATGGTCCCCGCCGTCTTCAGCGGCCTGCCCGTAAAAATCATCCCAATCAACTTCGAGCACAAGGGCAAGTTCAAGCACGAGCCTAACCCCTTAGTCGAAAAGAACCTCGCCGATGTGAAAGAAGCCGTCCGAGAAAACAACTGCCACTTCGGATTCTGCTTCGACGGCGACGCCGACAGACTGATGATGGTCGATGAAAAGGGCGATACTGTAACCTGCGACCTTATGACCGCCCTGATGGTCCCCTACTTCCTCGAGAAGACGCCCAAATCGACCGTCGTCTATGACCTCCGCAGCAGCCGGGTCGTCTCCGAGGAGATTATCAAGTATGGCGGCACTCCGCGCAGAGAGCGCGTCGGACACGCCTATATGAAAAAGGCCATGCGCGATTCCCACGCCGTCTTCGGCGGCGAGCTCTCAGGCCATTTCTATTACCGCGATAACTACTGCACCGATTCCGGACTCATTACACTGGCGCATATATTGAATATCGTCGCCGCCGCAAAGACGCCCGTGAGCGATCTGATCGAACCGCTGCGAAGATACCACGCCAGCGGAGAAATCAACTTCGAGGTCGAAGACAAGCAGACCAAGATGGAGGAGCTTGCAAGAATGTACTGCGACGGGCAGATCGACCAGCTCGACGGAGTCACCGTCGGCTACAAGGACTGGTGGTTCAACTGCCGACCGAGCAACACCGAGCCGCTGCTCCGCCTCAACGTCGAGGCCAAAACAAAGCCGATGCTCGAGGAAAGGCTCGCCGAGATCGGAAAGCTGCTCGGCAAGCCGGTCGCACATTGATGCTCGCCTTACCGGCGAAACATAGGGAGATTGCAGGTTATGGAGATTCATACAAGAACTTTTCAGACGCCCAACGGACCGGTCGAGGGCGTCCAGACCAAATGGCCCGGATTCAACATCCTGCTTGCAGCAGGATCCAAAGGCTTCTTGGCCTGCCCCGCCATTGACGTCGAGGCGTGCCAGCGTTACGGCGTCGCTGCGGCAATCATAGAAAGCACGCCGGACAACCCAATAGGAACTCTCGAGCGTTTTCCAAATCGAAAGGTCACAAAGGCGAACGGAAAAGCAAAGGCCCTCGGCATAACTGAAGGAATGCCCGTCACAGAAGCCTTCGCCCTTATCGCCTGAGCCTGGGTGGACCAATACAAAATTGTTTAGCTGCAGCCGGCACGGCTGCATTCAACACAACAGGAGACAGGTATGCACACAACTCATCTTTCTCGACGTCGCTTACTGACCGCTGCCGGCGCTGCTATCGGCGCAGCCGCCCTTCCAAGCGCCGCCGGGAACACCCCAAAGCGCACGGCTGGTTTTACCTACTGCCTCAACACCGGCACTATTCGCGGGCAAAAGCTGCCCTTCAACGAAGAAATCGAAATCGCCGCGAAGGCCGGCTACGACTCCATCGAACCCTGGGTTGACGGGGTCAACAGGTACAAGGAGTCCGGCGGCTCGCCAAAAGACCTGCGAAAACGCATCGAAGACCTCGGCATAACCGTCGAAAGCGCAATCTCCTTCTTCCAGTGGATCGTTGACGACGACGCCCAGCGAGCCAAAGGCTTCGAGCAGGCCAAGCGCGAAATGGACCTCCTCGCCCAGATCGGCGCAAAGCGCATCGCCGCCCCGCCCGCAGGCGCTACCCGCGAGCCAGGACTCGACCTCGACAAGGCCGCCGAACGCTACCGCGCCCTGCTCGAGCTCGGCGACCAATTCGGCGTCGTCCCGCAGATCGAGATTTGGGGCTCTTCCAAGAACCTGCACCGCATAGGGCAGGCGATGTACGTCGTAATCGAGGCCGGCCATCCAAAGGCCTGCCTGCTGCCCGACGTATTTCACATCTATAACGGCGGCTCCGACTTCCACGGACTAAAACAGCTAAGCGCGCAGGCCATACAGGTGTTCCACCTGAACGACTACCCCGCCAATCCGCCCCGAGGCGTAATAAGAGACAGCGACCGCGTCTATCCCGGTGACGGCATCGCACCGCTGGACCGGATAATCGCCGACCTCCACGCAAACAACAGCCGCGCCATCCTCTCAATCGAGCTGTTCAACCCTAACTACTATAAGCTCGCTGCGCTCGAAGTGGCCAAGACCGGCCTGGAAAAAATGAAAACCGCCGTGAACAAGGCGATAAACAGCGGTTGAGAGAATATGGCCCCACAATCATACACTCCAAGTCATCACTCTCGTCATTCCTGCCAAAGGTTGTCACCCCTGCGAAGGCAGAGGCAGGAACTTATATTTGGCCCCACGTTTCAGGTGGGGTTTCAACTTCTCTTCCAAAAAGCCGCACGAACACAAACTGAATTCAATCCGGAGAGGAAATCGATGAAAACACATGCGCTCATCCTAACCGTTGCAGCCCTCGTCGTCACTCTAACACCACCGGCCTCAGCTCAATCCCAGCCGTCCTTTCGTGGCGCCGGCGATCTCGCCTTATCTGGAATCGACCGTCTCTACGTCGTAGTTGATATTCGACAAACGACCACGCCACAACTCGACCCCTGCGACATCGAGCAATCGATAACAAATCACCTGGTCGAAGCAGACATCAAGGTCCTCAAGAGCGACCTTGGCCCCCTGCAATCCCGGATGATGAAAGTCCTCAGAAGGAGAATTGACCCAAATAGCATCCGCAACTTGACGTTAAGAAGGGCTGAAGTGCCCGAGCTGGCCGTCGAAATCACGTTGATTCGACCGGGCCAATCCGACCAGACCGTTTTCTGTCTCCAGACATCGCTGGCTCGCGCCGTCGTCCTGCAGGGCCGCGACAACATCACACTCAAAGCGCCCGTCTGGAAAACGCAACCTGCACTCGGCCTGACTTCCGGCGAGACGTTGCACTCGGTGGTTGCCGCCGCCGTCGCCGGGCAAGTCCAGGCATTTCTCAAGGCTCGCAAAGACGCCGACGAATCAGCAGAACATTTCCCGTCTTCAGCAGCGCACACGTCGCCCGCCAAAACCGCAGCCGACCCAACACCAACGATAACAACAGCCGAATACCACTACGTCGCCTCGAAAAACAGCACGGCCTTCCACCTGCCCGGCTGCAGCTCCGTCAAGAGAATCTCGCCCGACAATCTCGTAGGCTACAAGACCCGGGACGAAGCGATAAACGCCGGCAAGAGACCCTGCAAACTCTGCAAACCCTGACGGGCGATTTTCTAATTGGATTCCTCACAACTTTGAGTTACCATTCTCGCACGTGCGCCTACAAATCAACTCTGTACCGCTCGTGCGACTCAGTGCCCATCGAGGGCAAAACCGAAAATAGTCAATGCAAAACGAAAATCCCGTGAGACTTCAATTCATAGTCTGTAAGGTAATGCAAAGAGAGGCGTACTTCTGCTCCGCCCGCTCGAAGAATCTCGTCGATGTCGTCCTGATGGAGCAGGGCCTCCACGACCAGCCCGACCGCCTTCGCACCGAGGTCCAAAAGGCCCTCGAAACCACGATAGACATCCAGGGCCGGGCGTACGACGCCACGCTTCTCGGCTACGGCCTGTGCAGTAACGGAATTGTCGGCCTCTCCGCCAAAATACCAATCGTCGTCCCGCGCGGCCACGACTGCATAACACTACTGCTCGGCTCAAAGGAAAAATACAAGGAATACTTCGACTCCCACCGCGGCGTCTATTGGTACAGCCCCGGCTGGATCGAGTCCGGCAAACAGCCATCCAAAGAACGCTACGAGAGACTCCTCGAAGAGTACAAGCAGAAATACGGCGACGACAACGCCAAATACCTGATGGAAGTCGAGCAGACCTGGATAAAGGAATACAACTGGGCGACGTACATCGACTGGGGCCTGGCCGACTCCGAACCCTACAGGCAATACACCAGGGCCTGCGCCGAATTCCTCAACTGGGACTACGACGAATTAAGAGGCGACGCCGGCCTGATGCAGCGAATGGTTGACGGCGAATGGAGCGATGACGAGCTCCTCATCGTCAAGCCCGGCTGCAAAATCAACGAAGACCTGACAAACGAAGGTATAATAAGGGCCGAGTGACAAACTATGCCGACAAGCGAAATAGTCGCCTTCTCGATATTCATCTCTTGCATTGCCACCGTCTATCTGCTCGAAGCGGCGCTGGTCATCAGATTCGTTTTCGCCAAGATAACAGGCAATCCCAAGTACAGCATCATGCTGAAAAGACGCGCACTTATCATTCACTTCCTCGCCCTTTTGGGAATAATCTGCTTTCTGTACGGCCATTTCGTAGAGCCATACCGGATCCAGGTCACAACAATCCCCATCCGCACCGACAAGCTAAGGCAAACAACCTTTCGCATCGTCCACATCTCCGACCTCCACTGCGACAGGAAAATGCGAAATGAAAAACGCATCGTCGAGCTGATCAATCAGTGTCAGCCGGACGTCATCGTCTTTACCGGCGACGCCCTCAACACCGTTGGCGCCCTGCCGCTTTTCAAAGACACGTTCAAGAATCTTAACGCCTCACTCGCAAAACTCGCCGTTCGCGGCAAGTTCGAGACCCACTCCCGGAATGACCTCGATCTGTACTCCGGCACCGGATTCGAATTGCTTAACGCAGAAACCGTCCCCATCACCAAGAACGGGCAGACCATATACATCTCCGGCCTGAGCTGCGACAATCCATCCGCTTTTAAGACTCTTCTTCGCCCCGTCCCAAAAGAGAATTTCAGCGTATTTCTCTATCACTATTCCGATCTTATCGAGTCCGTTGGAGACCTCAATCTCGACCTCTACCTCTGCGGCCACACCCACGGAGGCCAGGTCGCCCTGCCGCTCTACGGCGCAGTGATCACGCTCTCCAAGTTCGGCAAAAAATACGAGGCCGGAATGTACACCGTCGGCGGCACGATACTCTACGTCAATCGCGGAATCGGAATCGAGCCGCTCCCCGCACCGCAAGTCCGCTTCTGCGCCAGGCCCGAAATCACAGTATTCGACATTATGCCGGAGGCAAGTAATTAGCACCTCACTCCCTGGAGCCGCCGTATGACCGAACTCGCAACAATAGTCGTAATAGCCGTCGGACTTGCAATGGACGCTTTCGCCGTCTCCATCGTCAGCGGCTCAGCCTACAGGCAGTTGCACGTAAAGCACGCCCTGCGAATCGCCCTGTTCTTCGGCGGATTCCAGGCAATAATGCCGCTGATCGGGTCGCTCGCCGGCCTGACCGTCAAAGAGCACATCGCCGACTACGACCACTGGATCGCCTTCGCCATCCTCACCGCCGTCGGCGGAAAAATGATCTACGAATCCTTCAAAATCAAATCTGCTCAAAAGACCTTCGACCCTTCCAACATCCTGACCTTGCTCGCCCTCGCCGTCGCCACCAGCATCGACGCCCTTGCGGTCGGCATCACCCTGTCCTTCATTACAGCATCCATCGCCCTGGCGGTAACAATTATAGGCATAGTCACATTCGCCCTCTCCTACCTTGGCGTCTGCATCGGAAAACAATTCGGCCACTTCTTCGAATCAAAAATAGAGGCCCTCGGCGGAATCACCCTTATCGCTATCGCCCTCAAAATCGTCCTCGAGCATACCCTTTGAACCCACGCTCCTCACCCCTCGCAACGTTGCGTCATTCCACCCAGAATACGACATACATCGCGTCATTGCGAGGAGCGAAGGGACGTGGGAACCTCGGGTCTGGTAAGCAGAGTAAGCTGTTTGCGCGTTTGAAATTGGCTTTGATTGGGTTTGTTTTGGATAATGTTCGTTGTTCATTGTTCGTTGTTTGTTGGCATAAGCCTTTGTTCTTGCTGTACTTATGTTTATATTACCCATTTTGAAATTGGGTTTGTTTTGCAAAAAAGAGGCTGATTTGTAGAGGAGTCTCTACAAGTGTAGAGGGCAGGATGGGCGGGTAGGGCAGGAGACAGGAGACAGGAGACAGAAGACAGGAGACAGAAGACAGGAGACAGAATCCAGAAGAGGGATTCCCGATGAATCGGGATGGGGGTTTTAGTTGTAGCTTCTTTTTCCATATCAAGAGTCCTCTATTTGTTAGATGTATATTATACACGATTGGATGTTGGGTGTCAAGTGAATTTTAACCACAGATTTCACAGAGTTTCGCAGATTTTGTGGATTGAGTTGCCCGCTGAGGGGACAGAGGACACAGAGAATACAGGGGCATAAGAGCACAAGGGCATAAGAGCATAAGAATAGAGGGCGGAGATATCTAAAATCCGAAATACGAAGCACGAAATCCGAAACAAACTCAAAACCCAGATGCTCAAATGACCAAAACGGAAAGGAATCGCGGAGAACGCAGATTATACGGATTTGGGCACAAGAGTATATAAGTGTATGCGTATATACTTATGCAGTGCCATAGGAAATGAGGTTTTGGAGCAGGCGGTTATTTAATCGCAGAGGGCGTCGGGAGGTTGCCCGGCGGTACTTGGGCGGGCGAGCCCGGCGACAATTGGGCGGGAGAGCGGGGAGCAGGAAGGGTGAAGCGGGTAGCGGTGCATCCCCGCTACCCCGTTGGGGTAAGACGCGGGGAGCGGGAGAAATTCACATTATGAAGCCATCATTTTGTGCTGAACGCCTTTGGCCAGTTGCTCTTGATCACGGATTACGCAGATTATACGGATTTGGGTATAAGAGTATATAAGCGTATGCGTATATACTTATGCAGTGCCATACGAAATGAGGTTTTGGAGCAGGGGGTTATTTAATCGCAGAGGACATCGTGAGGTTGCCCGGCGGCACTTGGGCGGGGGAGCCTGCCCTGAGTCCAATCGAAGGGTCAAAGGATTGGAAATCCCAAACCGTCAACAGTAAATCGAAAATCTCAAAATCACCCCCCAACCGAAGCCAGAACTCGTCGTTAGTCTCCCGGAGTCGTCCCGGACTTCACCGGAACGTCCCACATGTTCTCCGAACCGCCCGGTGGCCTTCATCTGTGATGGATAATGTGGCGCAAGCCATCCTGTGGGCTTCATCCGTCGCATATCACGCTTACAATGCCCTGTTGTAAACATGCAAATAGCTGTTTTTGACTTAAAAATCGCCTCTTAAGCCCGCAAAGCGCGCCGAGTAATACTATTGCGGTGGTTTTGCGAATAGAGCCATGAAGGGACGAAGTTAATAGCCACAAAGAACCGATATTTTTGAGTTACTTAGTATTTTTCGATTTCTGCGGTTTTTCTGTAAAGTTTCCACAAAACTGTTCGGGCAAAAGTAAAAAGTCTTGTTGTAGTTTCAAGATGCTTTTCGCACTTGAACATAGTAATGGTTCAGCAATCATCTTATGATAGAATTGCTCAACCATTTCAAGTAGCTTATGCATTGTAGTCGGAGTAATCACTCTCATATTATTAGGAAAATATGCATCCGAATCACAGGTAGTTATCTTAGCTACAATAATTGGTACAGGATTCTTACGTAGTGGAAAATTCTCCTTGAACCAGTTCATGCTAACAGACAGTTGGCCTACATCCTTTTTGTGCATAGATTCTTGGTTCTCGGTTTTGGCCTCAATCACCAAAGATAAGTCCGGCCAAAGCCATAGATCATCTGGCCCCACACCATCCTCTTTCTCAGGCCTTGAGCCTTTTGCACCTAAAAGGGGAGCAAGGTCGCACAAGGCTTGTTCGATAACCGAATGAGACATTTCGAAAGACAATTTTGTTTTAAGTTCATCAATTGCAGCAATTGCGCCGTTTGGATTTTGAAATTGGTGGTACCATTCACCGATGACAGCTTGCACACTTGATTCTTCCACTTTTGAAGGTCGCTTGATAATACCCGGTGGTGGACAATGCATCGATTTATTATCTCTGTGAGCAGCCCCTTGAGTTTCTAATGCTTGTCCAGTATCAATATCATATTGGTAATTCGCAACTCTCTGCAAATACCAGCCCTTAGCGGCTGGATCATCAGAGACATATTTGTCAATCGCATCCTGTAGGAGTTTAACTGCACCGTTCAGATCATTACTTATCGCGGATTCAAACGCACATCTTTCAGCATTCGCCAGCATAAGACGATTAATGTCTGTTGATCCGGATGCGGTTATTGAACTTTTTCTTACCGTCTCATTGTAGTATTGCTTCCATCCTTCATCTCTGTTCAAACACTTCTTTATCATGTCTATCACCGCTGTCTCAGGATCACCCCCAGCATCTTCCGCCGCCATTTTTGAGAGGTCTATTGCTAATTCTAGCTGAGCCCGAGTATCCGGATTCATTGCTGACAACACATCATGCTTTGCGATAAAGTGAGCGAGTTCATTACCTGCAAGTAAAATGACAGCGTAGTCGGCATGCGAGCGCACAGCCCTTCCCATGCCTTGTTCTATGCGATAAATCAATCTGTTGCGCGTACCTCCAGCGAATCCACTCGTGCTGCTGTCAAGTCGGTCGAGGATTCCCTCGCCGATAGGCATACCATCTATAACGAGAACTCTACATGACTTGTCAGGAAGATCAATGCCATCATAGCGCTGCTTAAAAACCACAAGGTGAGATGTACCGGTGGTATCTTTCAAACTTTCCACTGCTTCTTTAACTTCGTCACCTGAGCAGATTTTAGCACCAAAGCTTTCCCATTCACGAGCTTTTGCCTCACTTGGAGACAGGACGACAACATTGAGTTTCTTCGATAGCCTGCCACACAAAGACATTACCCACTTACGATCCAACTTGCCATCCACTAGCGAAGGAGCCAGTACCATACGTTCTCCCATCCCTCTATCATTAGCAGCCGTTACAGGCCTTTTGCCGGCTGAGATGTCACAGCCAAGTTCTCTAACCAATACAGAATCATCAGCTAGTGTGGCAGACATGAAGAGCCGATGCTTTGCCTTATCGTATGCGGGACTCTTGTGAACAGGCAATATATCGGGGATTATCTCAACTGCTGCGCCTGAGACCACACATCGGCATCGTCGTAAAATATCCCGAATATGTGGTATTACAAATTGCAGCTTATCGTCATTGGCCTGACTACCGATAATCTGTTCAATTTGTGGTAATACATGTTTCCAAATCCAGTAAGGGATTTCCATGAGCTGGTTTGGATCTTCGTTCTTAATGTCATTCCATATTGATAGCTTATATTCGGCACAAGGACCATCAAGTATTTTAACGAGTTGTTCGCGTACGCTGCTATTGGATATAGGGAGAGTGAAACAGTTCCGGATTTCTTCGACACCTGCATGAGCATCATCAAGTACGATAGTGTAAGGACGAAGCATAACATCAGATCTATCAAAAGTTGTTTTTGCATTGAATAATTTGTCATAAGTACAAATGATGATTGCTTTACCTGCGATACCATCCACATCAGGATGAGGTTGTTTGGCGGGATATATAACCGATTTCAAACCTAACTTTTCGGCTTCTACACTGACTTGCTCACAAAGTTGCTTGGTTGGACACAAATACACTACAGGCTGGTGTTTTTCCTCCATAAACGACCACAAATACAGCAATCCTACAGTGGTCTTGCCAGCACCGGTACTTATTTTCAGAATGAGGTCTCGTTCCAATCTTCGTTCAGACAAAATCCGAAGGGCATCTTGCTGAACAGTTCTCAACTCAATATGAGAAGTTTGCCTATCCAGTGAATCAAAAAGCGAGACCAAGTTTGTGAAATCTCTATTTATTGTCCGGCTAACATGTTTTTTGAAATCAACCATTATTTATCCCTCAAAAGGCACGATTCCCCAGCCATTTATGGGCGACGGTTCATAATTCCCAAATACCAATTCTTTGAACTCATGTTGTTCCAAACACCCAACAATGATTATACAGTTTTATACGCCTTTTACCCGCCTCTGGCAGACTAGCGGGCTGGCGTACTCTATAAAACGGGATACACAGACTTCTTTCTTCTGTATAAGAAGTTCCCGTTGCTTGTTCACCGCATTATAACGATCCTAAGCATCAATCATCCTTAATCGACAATCAATTGAGAAACTCGCCGCTTCAAATTATACCCATCCCCGCCGCCCCTGCAAGACAATTGATTAAGGATTATTGATTATTGACGGCTCTCATCCGATTTACGGTATAAAAGGAAAGGATTTATCGCATTGTTGGCGACAGCATATCTGATAGCAATGACATTATACCCGTACATGCTGTCGCCTTAAAGCGGCCCCGCCACGGCGGGGCCGCGCTAAATCCAAAAGACTTAGACCGCAATAAGCTTAGAATTCACCAACTTTTTTGGAGTTGAACCAAATCATCAATAATCAATCGCCGATCCCCATCCTTGCACCCATGTAGCAAGCACGGTACAATCCGCCCGTTCTGTTGGCGTACTGAAGGGCTCCAGCCGTAAACAGGGTAAGGCGTCAGTTTCGGGTGGTTTCTGAATAAGACACGGGCTGGAAGCCCGTGCGACGCACGGCCAGGATGGCCGTGCCACAGGTCTCGCCACCCATAACTGACCCATAACTAAAAAGGCTTGTTCTATTGCATTTGGAAAATCGCTATGACCTCGAAAGTCTATTTCATAAAGGCCGCTGTTGAAGATGGCGAAAAGGCGATTTGCGAAAAGGCCCGCACGCTGTTCAAGGCCGGCGTCTTCGCATCCTGCTTCGCCGAAAACGACTTCACCGCCGTCAAGGTCCACGTCGGCGAAGACACCAACACCACCCACCTAAAGGCCCCCTACATCAAGGGCCTCATCGAGGAGCTGCTCGCACTAAAGACAAAGCCCTTCATCACCGACACGAGCACCCTATACACCGGCCGACGCCGCAACGCCATCGACCACACCGTAATGGCCGCCGAGCACGGCTTCACCCTCGAGGCACTCGGCGCACCGTTCATTACCGCCGACGGCGTATTCGGAACCGCCGAGACCGCAGTACAGGTCGATTGCCAGGTCAACAAAGAAGTCTATATTGCCTACGACATCGCAAGGTGCCAGTCGATTCTCTCCGTCGCCCACTTCACCGGCCATCCCGCCGCCTGCATGGGCGCCACCCTCAAGACCCTCGGAATGGGCTGCGCCACCAAGAAGGGCAAGATAAAGCAGCACGCCGCCCTCAAGCTCAGCATCACCGACGACTGCACCCTCTGCCGGCAATGCTACGAGCACTGCCCCGCCGACGCCATCACCCTGACCGACAAAAAGGCCCGCATCGACCCCAAGAAGTGCATCAGTTGCGCCGAATGCTTAGCCGTCTGCAGGTTCGGCGCCGTCAAATGCAACTGGGGTCAGGAAAGCAAAATACTCCAGCAGAGCACCGCGGAATACGCCCTCGGAGCGCTTAAAGGAAAAGAGAACAGGGCCGCTTTTTTCAACTTCCTGCTCTCGATCACCAAAGACTGCGACTGCTTCGACGACCCCGATATGCCCAATATAGTCGATGATATCGGCATCCTCGCCTCCGCCGACCCTGTCGCCGTCGATAAGGCCGCACTCGATTTGGTCGAGGCAGGGGCAGGGGAAAAACTGGGCCGACTCATCGGCAACGACCGGCTCGACGCCCGCCACCAAATCGAGCACGCCCAGGAAATCGGCCTCGGCTCGGCAAATTACGACCTCATCGAGGTCGAACAGGCCGGCAACTGAGGCCGCGCTGAGCCGACAGGCAAAGTCGAAGCCGGATATCCACCCTGCGAGCGCCTCCCGTCCAAAAAGAAATTTCTGAAGTTATGCAAATAATTCCTTTACAAACAAAAGAATATGCGGCAATATTATAAGCATAACAAACAGACAACCCCTATTTCGTGTAAGGATGTGCAAAATGTCATTAGGCCAGATTTTAAGAAAACGCCGTGAGGAGATGAAGCTCACCCTCGACGACGTCAGCAGCCGCGTGGGCTTCTCGAAGCCGTACCTCTCAACCATCGAAACAGGCAGGGTGAAGAATCCACCCTCCGACGAACTGCTCACCAAGCTCGAGAGAGTGCTCAAATTCGAATCGGGCCTGCTGCTGCGAATCGCCCACCTTCAACGCCTCCCCTCCGACATCCGCCAGGAGTACGAATCGGCCGAGGCCGAGAACCAGAAGCTCCGCCAGCTCATCAAAAACATCGTCCATAGAAAGACCAAAACTGTGCAGGTCAATAAGCTTCTTGCCAAAACCAAAGTCAAGGTTGACCGGGCCGGGCCTATCATCTCCGCAGGCCGGGCCATCCCCATAATAAACAAGGTCTCAGCCGGCTACCCAACCGATTTCAACGACCTCGACTATCCCGTCGGCGTCGCAGACGACTACGTCCGGAGCCCCGACCTGCACGACCCCAACGCCTTCGCCGTCCGCGTCATCGGAGATTCAATGGAGCCGAGGTTCCGCCAGGGCGACATCGTCATCTTCTCACCCGCCGCCGACGTCCACAACGGCGACGACTGCTTCGTCCGTTTCGCCACACCCCACGAGACAACTTTCAAGCGCGTCTTCTTCGAGCCTGACAACAAAGTCCGCCTCCAGCCCAGAAACGAAAAATACTCCCCGACAATCATCGACGGAAAACGCATAAACGGAATCTACCGCGCACTGGTAAAATACGAAAAACTCTAACCACCTTGCATCCCTTTGATAACACCTTGCGTGCCGCCGTTTAGCCGCCGGCACGGCGACACCGCACATTCAACATTCTAAACTCGGCGTTTTAAGTTCCTCCCTGCCCCGCCACCACTAAAACCAATCCGAAAACCTTCGATGCGCCCGCCTCCTTCAACGTCTTCGCGCACTCATTCAGGGTCGCGCCCGTCGTCTTGATATCATCGACAAGGCAGACCGCGCGCCCGGCGAAATTATGTCCCTTACGCACCGCAAACGCCCCCGCAACATTCCTGGCCCGCGCAGCCGGACTTGCCATCGTCGGCTGGAATTTCGTCCGCCGCACCCGCACCAAGTCCGTGCTGATCCTGGCTTTTTTGTGCCTGAGTCTCTTTGCCAGTATCAAAGACTGATTATACCCGCGCGCCAATCGCCGCGACCAATGCAGCGGCACCGGAACGAGAATCTCCACCTCGCCGCAAAAGCCCCCGCCCTGCAGAGCCGAGCTGCCCAGAAAGCCAAGCACAGAATCCAGCTCCGTCCTTCCCCTCTTGAAGCTTAGAATCATTTCTCTCAGACTTCCCGCATACACGCCCGCCCTCGCTACTCGGTCAAAATGGAAGTCCACGCTCTGACAAGCCGCGCACGCCCCGTCAACCAGCCCGAACCTGCTCGCCTCGCGCCCGCAGCGCCCGCAGTAATCGCCGCCCGTGCACGCCA
>CAYGZM010000084.1:0-16069 GCA_964354365.1 uncultured Pirellulales bacterium | reverse complement strand
TCTGGTAATACCAGACGTCACTCGCCCCTCCCCAGAGATACGCCGCCGACGCCCCTAATTCTAAATGTTCGTCCAGAAGCTGCTCGTACTTGTCAATGTCGGTGGTTATCACATCAGCAAGCCACTTCATCTTCCCGCCCCACTCGTCCCAGTACTTCGACAGCCTGAACTGCCTGAAATTGTGATTCTTCAGAACGATGCTGTTGACGCCATATTCCTCGCAGAGCTTCAGCGTCATAAAGATTCTATCTTCGGTGTTGTAGTGCGCCGCCAGACTCTGCACGTAATCCAGGTCCCTGGCGTGCATATTCATACTGATTAGATTGCTCCCGCTCATCAGCCGCCCCAAAGTAAGATTGCCGATCTTCCCAACCGGCATCTTCTTCTGCTCGGCAGCCGCCTTCGCGTCGTCCAAATCCAGCGCCTTGAGCCTGGCGTATTCCTCCTGGTCGGCCTTCGTAATGATAACAGGCCCGCCTACAGCGCCCGCTTCGTCTTGCGATTTTCCTTGCGAAGATGCACGCGAGGATATGCCAAGCACGCCCGCGATGCTTATGCTGCTGAGCACTTCTCTACGGTTCGGATGTTTTGCAGGTTTCATCGGCCGTCTCCAAATCAACCATCCTCAGCGAGCTGCTGAGGCGCTCTTTTTGCTTTATTGCACCCGCCGGACACCCCGGAGACACTTGGCCCCGTTCGTGACCTGTTCGGCGATTCTGCTCAATCTGCCAATTCTATCCCCGCAATCCGCCGCCGGCAACCGCCAATTCCGCTGAAGCGGCGATGGCGGAAAATCAGACTTACACACAATACTTGATGCTATCCGGTTCGACTCTGGTGTTGACTTATTGATCTTGATAGACGATTATCCATGCGGGCCTGCGTAGAATACGCAAGTATGGTCTTCTTCAATAGTCACCTGATCGATTACGAGACAATACGTTGCCATTGAAAAGTGGTGGGCTGAAGCCCACCCTACGCCTAACCTGCAATTTTTGCAGAAGCCTTAATCAACAGATCAAAGGAGAACACGATGAAGTACAGAATTGTATTCACTGTCGCAGCGCTAACCGTTCTGATCTTTGCAATGGCCTGCCAAGCCGAGATCAAAACAGTCGCCGACCGCAACGGCAACGAATCCGCAACCTTCGATTTCAAATTCAAGAACGCTCCCCAGCCGTCCCAGAACGACGCCGCCGCCAAAGCAACGTTCACCATCGTGGACGGCAGGCGCGACCGCAACGGCGGCAACCTCGATAAGCTCCACGACGGCAAAGTCCCTGCCGAAGAGGACCAGCCATCCGAGAACTTCTTCTTCAATGCAGGCGCCGAAGGAGGCCGACTTCTTATCGACCTCGGTGACGCAATCGAAATCAAGCAGGTCAACACGTACTCATGGCATCCCAACACCCGCGGGCCGCAGTTATACAAGCTCTACGCGAGCAATGGCAAGACCGACGGCTTCAATCAACAGCCCAAAAACGGAACCGACCCGCAAACATGCGGCTGGAAACTGATCGCGAACGTTGACACCCGACCGCAGGAAGGCGCGGGCGGCGGCCAGTACGCTGTCAGCATCTCCGATTCCGACGGTGCCATCGGCAAGTATCAGTATCTCCTGTTCGACGTCTCCGCCACCGAACAGTCCGATCCCTTCGGCAACACGTTTTTCAGTGAAATCGACGTAGTCGATCCAACATCGCAAGTGGCCGCTGCCGTGCCTGCTAATCAGCCGACCGGCGAAGTGCAAAGGGAAATCGTCGAAGCGGACGGAGGAACGTACCAGATTACCATCGAAACGACTGAAACACCCGACCTCACAGAGTGGGCGCACACGGAATTGGCGCCTGTCGTACAGAAATGGTATCCGAAACTCGTCAAGATGCTGCCAAGTGAAGGGTTCCAAGCCCCCACGAGGGTCAGCATCGCGTTCAGTGCGAGCATGCAAGGCGTCGCGGCGACCGGCGGCACGCGAGTCCGATGTGCAGCGAGCTGGTTCAGGCGGGAGCTGCAAGGTGAGGCGAAGGGTGCTGTCGTGCACGAGTTAGTGCATATCGTGCAAAACTATGGCATCGCGCGACGAACCAATCCCAATCCAACCCAGACCCCCGGATGGCTCGTGGAAGGAATCGCCGACTACATCCGGTGGTTCTTGTACGAGCCGGAAACGCACGGGGCTGAAATTACCGGTAGAAATGTTTCCCAGGCTCGCTACGACGGCAATTATCGGATAAGCGGCAATTTCCTGAACTGGGCCACAGAGACGTATGATAAGGACATTGTGCGGAAGTTGAACGCCGCCGCTCGCCAGGGCAGCTATAACGAGGACCTGTGGACAAAGCTCACCGGGCACACCGTGCAGGAGCTCGGCGACGAGTGGAAGGCAAGCCTGGAGAAGAAGATTGCCGCCGACGCTGCCGCCGACGCGAAGCTCAACATCCTCACCGACGAAGAAAAAGCCGTCGGCTGGAAGCTCCTCTTTAACGGCAACAACCTTGACGGCTGGCACAACTTCAAACGCGACGACGTCCGCCCCGGCTGGCAGGTCCGCAACGGCGCCCTGATCTGCGCCGACCCCCGCAATGCAGGTGACCTTTGCACGAAGGACCAGTACGACTGGTTCGAGCTGCAAATCGACTACAGCATCTCGGAAGCAGGCAACAGCGGCATCATGTACCATGTCACGGACCAGGGCGGCGCCGCTTGGGCGACCGGCCCCGAATTCCAGCTCGAAGATAACCAGAAGGCGAGCGATCCGGTCCGATGCGGATGGCTGTTTGCGCTATATCAGCCTCCGATTGATCCCAGGACCGGCAAGACGCTTGACGCCACCAAGCCCGTCGGGCAGTGGAATCATATACGTTTGCTTATCACGCCGCAGAAGTGCGAACACCAGATCAACGGCGTAAAGTACTTTGACTACGTCCTCGGCAGCGATGACTTCAAGCAGCGCGTCGCCAAGAGCAAGTTCGGCAACATGCCCCTCTTCGCCAAATCGGACATCGGATACATTGCTCTCCAGGGCGATCACGGACAGGTATCCTTCCGTAATATCAAGATCCGCCCGATCCAGGCGAAGAAGTGATCGGCTCGGCGTGCCGCGGCATGACGCCGGGCACACCGGAATCGCCCTGCGGCGCAATAAAACAGCCGAACGGAAGGCTTTGAGCGGGGTCCTTCTCATTCGGCTGCTCCTTGCCGTAGCAAGAGGTTAGCTTTGATATCGTACCGGATGCTGCAAACGGCCCCTCTGTTCCCAAAAAAGAAAAAAATGCAAAAACATTCTGAGACTGTAGCAAGCCTACCGGGAAACTGCTTGGTTTGAATATGGTAGCCTTCGTGCGAAAGCACTCTTTTGTTAGGAAACCACGAAGATCAGGCAGATTATGGCCACAAACACCAAACAACGAAAACGCAAATGTGTACATAATGCCTTTACATATAAGTAGTTACGGAAATATTACCCGGTTATTCTGCTACAGTCTCAAAATTCTTCACTGTTTCCTCAGTTGACGCCGGAACATAAGCCCTTTGCACGGGCCGTCCAATGGTTAGACCCCCACTGCCGGCCTCGTCTCCGCATTCTCTCATCCACTCATCTACTCATTCTCTCTCCGCTGTCCCCGCGATTCCCCGCGATTTTCACAATTCCCGCAAGCCAGCTCGGATATCTTATACAGCGATTACTCTATGGCCGAGTCTTTTTCAATCACGTTTTTCCGCTGCCTGGCTCTGTAATCCGCCAGTCTTTTTGCCAGTTTCTCATCGCCCAAAGCCAATATCTGCACCGCTAAAACCGCTGCATTTTTCGCACCCGCGCCGCCTATCGCTACCGTCGCCACCGGCACCCCCGGCGGCATCTGCACCGTGCTGAGCAGCGCATCAATCCCGCCAAGCCCTGCCTTTGAGTTCAGCGGAACCCCAATAACCGGCAGCGTGGTCCGCCCGGCCAGCGCCCCGGCCAAGTGCGCCGCCATACCCGCAGCCGCTATTATTACCTTTATCCCGTTTTTCGCGGCGTTATCCGCGAATTCCGCCGCTATCTCCGGCGTCCGGTGCGCCGAGATTATCCGCACCAAAGGCTCAATACCGAACTCGCCCAGTTGCTCGATACAGCTCTTCATCACGTCCATATCACTGTCCGAGCCCATAACCACCGCCACCGGGCTTGATTTTTTTGATGCCATATTGTTTTCTCTTTTGAAAAAGGTACAATATCCTGTAGTTTGCAGTTACCCGGTAATAATACCGGCCCAGCGCCGCAAATGCAAGGAAGTAGGTGGCCAAAATGCAAACAAGGAAACCCGTTGTCGCAGGTCAGTTCTATCCCGCCCGGCACGATGACTGCGTCGCCCAGATCAATGAATGTCTCGATGCCTCGGCACTGCCCGACTCGCTGCCCCGGACGATAGTGGCCGGGATCGTTCCGCACGCCGGCTGGACGTTCAGCGGAACTCTGGCGGCGATGGTCTTCGCAGCAATAAAAGAACGGCACGAAAAGGTCAATACCTTCGTGATCTTCGGCGCCGCCCACGGCTACTTCGGCGACCTGCCGGCGGTCTATGAAGCCGGCGCCTGGGTGACGCCGCTCGGCGAGGCCGTCGTTGACGAGTACCTGGCCGAGGCCGTGCTCGCCACCGGCGCAGCTATCAGCAGCCCCCAGTCGCACGCCTCCGAGCACAGTATCGAGGTGCAGTTGCCCTTCATCCAGCATCTCTTTGCGGGCGCAAAGATACTTCCGATTCTCACCCCGCCCAGGGAGCGCGCGGTGACGCTCGGCGCGAAGGTCGGCGAGCTTATCAGCCGGGCCGAGCACGGGAAAATCGTCTGCATCGCATCGACCGACCTGACCCATTACGGGCCGCGGTACGGATTCACTCCGATGGGAATGGGCAAACACGCCCTCCAGTGGGCGCAAACCGTCAACGACCGCAAATTCATCGACCTGGCCTTGAAGATGGAGCCGCAGCAGCTGCTCACGGACGCCGCGGAAAACTGTAATGCCTGCGGTGCAGGCGCAGCGGCGGCGGCCATCGCAGCGGCAAAGTCACTCGGCAAGACCAAAGGCGCGCTCCTCGCCCATACAACCAGCAACGAAGTAATGCTCGAAAAAATGGGAACCACCTGCCAGGACAGCGTCGGCTACGCGGCCATTGTCTTCTGAACCTGCGCATAGACGCAACGGGGAGAGAAAAGTCAAAAATCAAAGTGCAAAGTGTAAGGTTGCAATTCAAAGTCCAAAAAGAAAGAGACTTGCCACAGAGAACTACAAAGACTATCCGGTCAATTCCTCGACGGGTTTGATCTTGTCGGCAGTAAGGGGATGGAGATTGTTTGCCATGTGGGTGATGCTTCGTAGTATAGATATTACCCTGTTCATTGCCCTATTTGGAGGGGTATTACCCCATTCGCCTCCACGCGGCGGACCGGCCTTTGCCAAGACAGATAATCTTCTTTTGCTTCTGCAATCGTCTGAATATTATTCGAATCATATCTCTGCTGACAGCCGGGCACAATCGCTCTATGTCGGACATAGAGAATTCTCCCAATTGTTCATTGACCGCTCGAAGAACACTCTCTGTTTTTGCACCGCGGGCGGATTTGATGTTGCCTGCCTGCTGTTCAAATTCCCTGTATCCGGAGTTTATTGTCCCCAGAAAATAACATAGCCACGGCTCAATATCGTGTTTGGCTCCGTGCCACCGGACCGAGCTCCTCCGCAATGCATCATAGTACGTCTCTTTTGACTGTTCTATTATCCGTTCAAGGCTGATATATTTGCCCACTTCGTATCCATGCTGATACAGCGCCAGGAGCGTCAAGAGACGGGAAACTCTGCCGTTGCCGTCTCTGAAGGGATGGATGCAGAGAAAATCCAGAATCAGACAAGCCGTAGCATAAAGCCCTGGATACTTCAACTGCTCTGCGCTGTATCTATATGCAAGGCACAATTGCTTGATGGCTTGAGGCGTGGATGATGCCCCAAGCGGCTTGAAAATTATGTCTATCGAGCCGTCTTGATTCTTTCTGATAATCTCGTTGTCTTTTTTCTTCCACCGTCCGGCATCACCTGAGCCGGCGTGACTAAAGCGGTGCAGTTGACGTATTAGCTGTGGAGTAATGTCAAGGCTGCTGTGCTTCTTGTGTATCAGGTCAAGCGCCTTGCGATAGCCCGCCACTTCATCTTCGGACCTGTCCCTCGGTTTACTACGCCCAATTACAAGCGGCTTCAATCTGCTTTTTTCAACAGTAACCCCCTCAATTCGGTTTGAAGATTCGGCGCTTTCTATCAGCGCCATTTGAACAAGCGACCTTAATACCTGCGGCGACTGCCTGGCGTACAGCTCCTGCCTGCCTTTGTGTTCGGATATGGAGTTCATCAGCCAGACCGCACCCAAAGGCAGTTGTAGATCTTCTTCGGTTTTTCTGAAGGAGTTCATCCTTATTTCCTGACACGGATTAACTTGGCGCGGCTTCGCTTCGCTCAGCCGCAACTAAAAAGCATTATACTCTCCAAATGACCGGCTGTCGTCCAGAATAGTCGGTTGAGTGATTATGATGTGGAGCCTCCCGCGAAGTTGGAGTTTAGCGTTTTGCAGCCGCCGGCATATTCCTCAGCGGCGTTACGGCACAACATGCCGGCGGCCCATACCTTGAACTCATCGGGTTTGAATTCGAGCCTTCGCCCGGCTTCGACGGCTTCGTTGACCTTGAGCACGCCGACGGCAGCAGCGTTCTCTTTTTTTTGATGTGCTCGCATCTGCTGAAGCTTTCGGATGTGGCCATTCGTCGTTCCAGTATTGCAATTGTGCGAGGCGAGGAAAAGTCACAGAAATTTGCCGCCCGCAATGGCTGGAGACTTTGTTTGCGTTGGCGAGAGCCAAAATCCCTTGATTTGCGACCCCACAGGCGGTATAATCTGTGTATGGGGGGTATCGTGATGGAGGGGGCTTTCAGTACGACAAGGTGGTCAATGAAATTCCAGCATTGTTGGCATATAGAAGCCTTTATGGTCTGTCTTACGCTCGTTACAGCGGGACTTGCACGGGCATCGGACCAGCGCATATCGTCCTTTGATCAACCGTATCAACAGCCGTCGGCTTTCGCCGGGCCGGACAAGGTAGTAGTGATTGGTGAGCAGGTTGAGTTTCCCGGATATGGGAGCTCTGCGGACGGCGAGATTGCCGAATATGCCTGGGATTTTGAGTCGGATGGAATAGAGGACTTCGTTTCGGCGCAGACGGGATGCACGACGCATCGATTCGATGCGCCGGGGGAGTACGAATGTGTTTTGACGGTGAAGGATTCGGGCGGACGAGCTGCGAGCGACAGCCGTCGCATAGTTGTCGTCGCCGAGCAGTCGGATTTGACAACCGCCCGGCCGAGTCCACAATATCGAGAAGCTGCGCCGAGCGCCCCGCCCGACGGACAAAAGCGATGGTACGCGGTCGTGCTCAACGGCGGCTCTGAAGAGCGGTACTGGCGGGATGTCGAGCTGGCCTACGATATGCTCAAGAACGGCTACGGTTTCTCTGCGTCCGATATTTATGTGCTGAACTCCAACGGCAAAGACCCCTGGGGGAACAATCCGGATTGGATGATCGACTATCAGGCGAAGGTCGAATACATCGAAAGAGTGTTCAACGAGCTGGCCGCCAGGGCGGACGGCGACGATGAAGTGTGCATACTGATTACGGGCCACGGCTACGGATATAACGGACCCTTGAGCGAGGGCGGCAAGTATCTCGGATACTGCAGCGGCAGGATATCGGTTGACCCGGGGGATGAGCCGGACTTCTTGGAGAGCGATTTCAAGCTGCGAAGCCTGTTCACCGGCGGCGACTACCGGTGCAACCATGGAATGAACCAGTGGAAGGTCCGCAAGCAGTACACATCGGCCAAAGGAACGGAATACTATCGCAACAAGTTCGTTTCTGTACTGGATGAGGTCTATATCGAAGACCCGGGCGGGGCGGTTTCGGATAGTGACGTCTATATCGAGCGGCTCGTTGACTATTTGCTCGGCGATGCGAACCGCGACGGCTACATCGATACTTCCGCAGGTGAGGTCTTCGATTTCGACGGGGACGGCAAGCAACCATACAATCCTAGCACAGGTGAGTTCGACGAAGACGACTGGGGCGCGGTGGACAAGCTCGAGGACAACTACAATAATGCGCCATGCACTCTGCCGGAGGGAGGTTATCCATATAAGCTGTTCGACGAAGGACTGGCCGGCAAAATCTGCATCGACTTAGGATATGCCGGGGGCGCGCCGCAAGTCGATGGCCGGGATGAAGACGGCGAGGGACTTTTCGACTGGATGGACGTGAACCAGGACGGCGATGTGAATGATATAGTCAGCATAGACGAGTCAATATATCTGGCGGCTGGGGAAATCTACGATGACGAGCTGGCTGAACTGGTTGACCGGTTGTCGGTTGCGAAGGTCACGGTGGCTGCGCTGCCCTGTTTCTCCGGCGGGTTAATCGAGGACCTCACCGCTCCGAATCGCGTGATTTGCACTGCCACGATAGAGGAGGCCGTTTCGTGGGGGGATACGTTCATCCGGGGGTTTGTGGCGGCACTTCACGGGCGGAACGAATACGGTAGTCCCGTCAACGCCGATACAAATGGAAACGGCCATATCAGTATGTTGGAGGCGTTTAATTACGCCGCCGGCTCGGATTACAACGATGAAATTCCCCAATACGACGACAACGGCGACGGCATCTCCCACACCGACCCGGTCCCCGCGGAAGGCGACGGAAGGCTGGGCTGCCGGACGTATCTGGCACAGTTCACCGCCGGGAACATAGACGGCGACAGCGACGTCGATTTGCTTGACTTTGCCGGGCTGGGGGCATACTGGCTTGCGAGCGGATGCGGCGGCTGCAGCGGCGCAGACCTTACGTGCGATAAGGAAGTCGGCTTGCCCGATTTGCAGGAGCTGTCGGGCAACTGGCTGGCCGAGGTTGAATAGCGGAGAGTTGTGAAGCCTTGGCTCAATTGAGCAGGGTGGAGACTGAGTTTTCGTCACGCGAGGTGCGCCTTTTTTCTTTTTTACGACGCCTTTCCGTGCTAAACTGCCGATGTATTTATCAGGGAAACGGCTGTGCAGAAAGGACGCTATGAGTCAGTTGGATACACAGGTTCATCAGGAAATACCGGGCCCCCTGGCCGGGCGCAAATCCGGCGAGGCCGGGCCCCTTGGCCCCCTGGTGGGGGGCGCTATTGCCCTGGCCGGCAAGAGGTTTCACTTCATCGGTGCAGGCGGTATCGGGATGAGCGGCCTGGCGCAGCTTCTGATAAAGCACCGGGCGATTGTCGCCGGCTCCGACCATACGCCGAGCGAAGTCGTAACGGGCTTGTGCCGGATGGGGGCGGATATCAGGATCGGACACGCCGGCGAAAACCTTGACCCCCGGACCGATGCGGTCGTCATCTCGGCGGCAATCACGCAAGACAATCCCGAGCTGAGACTCGCGCGGCAGCGTGGTATCGAAGTCTATAAGTACGCCCAGATGCTTGGCCGGCTTATGGACCGCTACGAGGGAATCGCGGTAAGCGGCACTCACGGCAAGAGCACCACGAGCGGCTGGCTGGTCCACTGCCTCAAACAGGCGGGAATGGAGCCGAATTTCATCATCGGGGCACAGATAATCCAGTTGGGCGGCAACTTTGGCGTCGCGGAGGGCGGGCTCTTCGTTGCCGAGGCCTGCGAATACGACAGGAGCTTCCTGAATCTGAGGCCCAAAATAGCCTGCATCCTCAATATCGAGCAGGACCATCTCGATTACTATCGAGACGAGGGCGAGATAGTCGAGGCCTTTGCCGAGTTTGCTTTGGGAGCCAGACCCGATGGCGTGCTGATTGCCAACGGCCAGGATGCAAACGTAGCAAAAGTCATCGGGCGGCTCGGGACAAAGCGGCGATGCGAGACCTTCGGGCTCGATAAAGGCTGCAATTTCTATGCTGCCGATACTACTCTGCACGACGGGCTTTACGCCTTTGATGTCTTCCATAACGGGCAATTGCTCGGACCAACGCGGATCTCGCTGCCCGGCAAGCACAACGTTCTGAATGCCCTGGCGGTGGCGGCTATGGCGGTCAACGCGGGCCTGGAGGCCGAGCGGGCACTTGAGCTGCTGCCTGAGTTCACCGGTATGGATCGCCGCCTGATGCTCAAAGGTCGATTCGGCCAAATCACCGTGCTCGACGACTACGCCCACCATCCGACCGAGATAAGGGCGTCGCTTGCGGCCATACGCCAGAGATACCAGCCGAAACGACTCTGGTGCATCTTCCAGCCCCATCAGTACAGCAGAACAAGATTTTTGCTTGATGATTTTGCCGAAAGCTTTAAGCTTGCCGATATAACAATTGTCCCGGAGATTTACTTCGTTCGGGACTCGCAGAAGGCAAAAAAAGAAATCAACGCACAGATGCTGGTGGACAGGATACAGGCCAGCCGGACGAAGGCCCTGTTCATCAGCAGCTTCGCAGAGATTTGTGAATACCTGAAAGGCAACACAGCGCCGGGCGATCTTGTAGTTACTATGGGCGCCGGCGATATTTGGAAGGTGGCAGATGAGTATATTCGCCGGCTTGGAAGAGATCGTTGAAACGCAGTATCCGCTGGCCAAGAGCACGTGGTACGGGCTGGGCGGGCCGGCGGACTACTTCATAAGGCCCAAAACCATCGAACAGCTCCGGGAGGTTGTGCGAAGATGCAACCAGAACAAGCTGCCGATTTACCTGATGGGTCAGGGCTCCAATCTGCTAATCGGCGACGAAGGGCTGCGGGCGGCCGTCATCAAGCTTGAGGCGGAGGAGTTCACAAAGATAGAATTCGACCGCGATGGGGCCGGGCTGACCGCCTGGGCGGGGGCGGAACTGAGCAGGCTGGTGCTGACGTGCGTGGAAAAGGGACTTGCCGGCATCGAACCGCTCACGGGCATACCCGGTTCTATAGGCGGAGCGGTGAAGATGAATGCGGGCGGCAACTTCGGGGATTTCGGCGCGGTGGTGGAATCCGTGACGCTGATGGATAGCCGGTCCAACATTTTCGAGAGGAGCAAGCCGGAGCTTGTGTTCGATTACCGCCAGACGAACATCGCCGCCAAATTCATTCTGAATGCGCGGTTGATACTTACGCCCGGCGACCCCGAACATATTATGCGAACGGTCAAGGAGATATGGATTTACAAAAAGAACAGCCAGCCGTTGAATACCAAGAACGCAGGCTGCATATTCAAGAATCCCAGGGGCGTCTCAGCGGGGGCGCTAATCGACAGGGCCGGGCTAAAGAGCCTGCAAATAGGCGGCGCCGTCGTCAGTGATAAGCACGCAAACTTTATCATCGCGCAGAAGGGATGCAGAAGCCGCGATGTTATGAGACTGATTGAGGTGGTAAGGCAGAGGGTCAAAGAACAATTCGACGTCGAGCTCGAGCTCGAAATAGAAATCTGGAGCTGAATCACCGTGCATCGCACGTGATGCACCGCATGAAATATGCAGCACGGCAAGATGACCATAAACTCACAATCGTCGATTTCCAATGAGCAGAAGAAAGTGGCTGTGCTTATGGGCGGCATCGGCGCCGAACGCCGGATCAGCATTCAAAGCGGAACCTGTGTTGCCGAGGCGCTTGTCGCGGCGGGGTACGATGTGGTGACGGCGGACGTCCGCCCGGATAAGCTGGATATCCTTGAAGACAGTAGTATCGATGTGTTCTTCCCGGCGCTCCACGGCGAATTCGGCGAGGACGGCAGGCTCCAGCAAATACTTGAAGATAAATCGCTGGTTTACGCCGGAAGCGGCCCGGCTGCAAGCAACGCGGCATTTGACAAAATGGCGGCGAAAACGGCCTTCGACAAGGCAGGTGTGGCGACGCCCGCTGCAATCCGCTTCGATTGTGCCGCTGATGCCGGGCAGGTCGCGGAGCAGTTGCGTGGATTTGCGCGCAAATATGTGATTAAACCCATAAGGCAGGGGAGCAGCGTGGGTGTGAGCATCGTATCCGAGGCGGGCGAAGCCGTCGAAACTGCCAGGAGAACCGCGGGCGAGTTCGGCGACTGCATGATTGAGGAATTTGTGGCGGGGCGGGAGATAACCGTCGGGATCCTGTGCGACCGGGCGTTGCCGATTATCGAAATCCAGCCGCAGGGAGACTTCTACGACTACCACGCAAAATACGTCGATGAGCGGACCCGTTTCCTCTTTGATACGATTGCCGAGCCGGCTCTGACGGATAGGATTCAGGCGGCGGCGCTCGATTGTTTCGGTGCGCTTGGCTGCCGGCACTTCGCGAGGGTCGATTTTATCCTGACGGATGACGAAATCGCTTACGCGCTGGAGATCAATACGATCCCCGGCTTTACAAGCCATTCGCTGCTGCCCAAAGCCGCAGCAAAGCTGGGGCTTTCAATGTCCGACCTGTGCGTCAGAATCGTCGAGGCGGCAATATCGTCGCCGGCAAGATATTCTAAGGCTTCTGCAAAATTGCAGGTTAGGCCTGCTTAGAAAAGAAAAAATCGTTTGTTGATTACCTGCAATTTTGCAGAAATCATAGATCTTCTGGATAACGAGTGACAGGAGCCGGGCCTGAAAACCGGTGCGCTTGGCAAGATGCGAGATGATGGTGGCTGGAAGAAGGAACAAAAGGGGCAACACGAGAATATCGAACAAGGAATCGAGCGCGGGCGGGCTGCAACCGGCGCGTATCCTGAAAAGCTTTGCCGTGGTGTGCATCGTCGGCGGGATGGTCCTCGGCATTGTCTATTGGGACAGATTCATCAAGCAACGTGTCTCCGCCTTGCAGGACAATGTCCCCATCCAGCTTGTGGGGGTGCCGGCCTGGGTCAATGACCAGCTTAAAGACAATCTCTACAATGCCGCAAGGGCCGACGGGCTGGGCCTGACAATTGATGAAGCCGCCGCCCAAAGGGTCCAGCGCAATATCCAGACGCTGTTTAGCTGGCTTGATAACGTCAGAGTCCGGACGATGCACGACCGCCTGCTGATTGAAGGCCAATGGCGAAAGCCGCTGGTCCTGGTCAACCTGGGCCCCCAGAAGTTCTACGTGGATCGCGATCTGGCGGTGCTGGACTTTGTCCCGATGCCTCATCTGCTTATAATAGAGGCAAAAGGGCTGAGCGCGACGCCCGAAAAACCGAAACCGGGATTGCCCTGGCAGCGCGACGACCTCGCCGCCGCCGTGGAATTAGTCGCGTTGCTCAACCAATGCGATTACGAGAAGGCCGCCGACAAACCGTTGCTGAGGGAGATAGCCGCCATCGACGTGAGCAACTACAACGGCAGGCGGAACAAGCGGCTCCCGCACATCGTTCTGCGTACAACCGACAACACCGAGATTATCTGGGGGGCCGAGCTGGGAAAATGGCAGCGGCATCTCGAAGCGACCGACGCGGAGAAGCTCGCCAAGCTCTACGCCCACTACAAGGAATACGGCTCGCTGCTCGGGGGCGTCAAATACATAAGCCTCCGCGATCCCCAGGACAAAATCCCGCTGCCTATTGACAACTATTAGGCCCCGGCAAGACCGTTCAGCGCGGCGGCCAGGTCGGTATAGCGATAGGGAATATCAAATTCCGTGCAGATGGATTTGAACTCTTTTAGTGCCGATTCGCTCAATCGACCCTGGAAGTCCTTGTCGCCTCCCTCGACCGCGCTCGGCACAGGCTTGCAGCAGAAAATCCTGCATCCGGCAAAACGATAATCATAGACCGAGCACTTTGCGACGATATTATACGGACATCGCCCGGTCGTCATCGGCCTTAGCGTTTGGCCGGGCAGGTTCGCGGCGAGGTAAATCAATTCCGGCGGCGTGACAAACAAACGGTGGTCGAAGGCATCGAAATCGCAGCATTTCCCGCAGCCATCGCAGGCTGCGGCCGGATCGTCTGCCTGACGTAACTGCTCATCCAGGCACTCATAGACTCGACCGACCCTTTCAATCATCTGACTATTCATACTGTTCATAAGTATAATTGGTGCGATTCATCACACCCTACCCAGCACCCTACCCAGCTATTGATTTAAGGCCATCCCCAGGCCCTGCGGGCTTGAGGCTGCCACCCGGGCAATGCCCGGTACAGCACATCCATCTTTTCTAATTGGTATCACTCGCTGGTGTGCCACCATTTCCTGAGCCTCTTGAGCTTCTGGATTTCTTCATGCGTGTGGAGTCTTCCGCGATTGACGCCGGGGCATTTGCGGGTGGACTCGTTCCAGGCCTTGCCGCTGGCCAGATTGCCGGGCCAAAAGGGCCAGCTTCTGCACTGGGCGGGGCGAACCGAGTAAATCATACATTTCTTGGCGCCGTCAATCTTGCGCAAGAAGATGCAGTCCTTCGTGATATCGTGCTCGATTATGGTCATCCGCAGGCCCACGCGCTTGAGGTAATCGCTCTTCAATCGGCTGACGGAGGTTTCCAGGGAATCCGCAATAAGCTTCATCTCCGGCCGGGTGACCCAGATATATCCCTCCCCCGGCCCGGAGCAGCACCCACCGCAACCCTGACATTCAAAATGCAGCCCATTAACATACCACGGAGTTTTCTTTCTATCGGCCACAGAGGTCACAGCCCCAAGGGCTCCCGGCGGGTGGAATCAAATACAACGAGCCGCGACCGTAAGGGAGCGGTTTGAGCTTGGTAGGGCGTGCAAAATAGATTTTGCACACCCTATGCTGACCGGTTCGCCTCGTCATACCTGCGAAAGCAGGTATCCAGCATAATCGGTGCGATTCATCGCACCCCACCCGACTATTCGCCTGTCTTTTGCAGCTTTTTGCTTCTATGATGTAGGCAGACCTTTGCGCACGCACCCACAAAGATCAAAGCAATCCAGATAATGAAGGGAATATCCGGAAGACCCGCTCCGAACAAACACCCCATTGAGAAGATCATTACCGCACTGACAATCCATTCCGTATAAGTTGTCTGAATTCTTCTTGACATGGTGCAGTTCTTTAAGCAAACACATTGTCGTTACTTCGGCGGAATTAGCCCTTTCCCAATTTTGAGCCCACACCAGATACACGCTGGTTTGCGGGCCAACGCTCGACGCCTAATCTACTATTTCAGGCCAGCGCCGGTATCGGCGCTGGCGGTCGTTAAAGCACGTCCTACCGGGCAATGCCCGGGCTTGGATGCTATTGCCCTTTGTCCGCGCGCCAAGTGCTAATGGTCTCATCTCGCATCACAACCAGCAGGCCCGGCCATTGTCCGGGCGCAAACAGTCCCATTGCTTCGATTATCCGTTGGCTGATTTTCAGACGGTTCGGCTTGCGCAGGGATACAATCAATATGCCGTAGTGCTCTCTGTCACGATAATAAGAGAAACCTTTGTCAGTCGTGATCAGCACCCGCTTCTCTTGAGATGCCTTGTTCCAGAGAAGCTCATCCGATATGCCCTGCTCGGGCGTGCCGCGAATATCAAGAACATCGTGGCCCATGTCGCGCAACTGTCCAACGCTCATCAAGGGGATGTTCTCATCAACAAGTATATTCATTTGGCGTGTTTCAACCCCCTATGGGTGTAATCTGCTCTTCAGCAAGAGAGGCGGCATACTTCAGACAGGCGAGGATGTCATCTCGTTCGAGAGATGGAAACTCTACGAGAATCTCTTCAACTGCGTCCCCGTTTGCCAGCATGCCGATGACCTGGTGAACCGGTATACGCGTGTCTTTGACGCAGGCCTGTCCGTGACAGATATTGGGGTCAACTGTGATTCGCTCAAACATCATATCCGCTCCAGGATTATCAACCTTGCATAGATTCTGCCGTGCGAGAACATCGTCTATGGCTATTATAAACGAAACTCTGAAATAACCATAGAAGAATTCTATTGGCCACGGGCAATGCTCAACGCCGAATCTACCATTTCAGGACTGCTCCGGTGTCGGCACTGGTTGCCATTGAGGCGTATTTTGCGAGGCAGCCCTTTGTTATTCGCGGGGCGGGGGGGGTCCAGGCCTTTTTGCGCTTGGCCAGCTCCTCGTCCGAGAGCCTGACGTTTATCGCGTTGTTGGGGATGTCGATTT
>CAYGZM010000083.1:13306-16414 GCA_964354365.1 uncultured Pirellulales bacterium | reverse complement strand
ACCTCGTCACAACCTGCATCTCGCCGACCGGAAGAAACCGCTCCTTCGGCGAGAGAGTAGGCAAAGGCCAGGCTGTTCAGGATGCCCGCGAAGCCACGCAATCCGTTGTCGAAGGCTTCGCAACCTGCGAATCCGTCGTCGCACTCGCCGCACGCCACGGTGTCGAAATGCCCATCACGCAGGCCATTTACGAGATCCTCTTCAAGAACAAACCCGTCAAAACCGCCGTCGCAGAACTAATGGACCGCCGGCTAAAGGCTGAATAAAGCCCAAGTCCTTCTCAAGCTGGTCCCATAAGCTGTCATTTGTGCCGATTCTCGGCAAGAATCTCAGCAATCTCACACCCCGAAAAGAACAAACCGCATCCCGGATCGTCATACTCTCTCAAAAATCCCTCAATGCTGACAATTCTGTGGGATGAGCTTGAACTGATGCGGCTTGCTCGCCTCCTCGAAAAACCGAACCCCCCCCCAAAACCATCTGACGGCGCATCTTATAGGAACAAGAACGGCCCTTTGTGATTTTGTCAGGAATGGTGTCCTAATATTCGCGCGTATGTTTGGCTCACTTGGGTTCTGTTTCCTATATTCTAATTGGCGTCATCGGGATTTGCCCGTGTCGTACCCGGCTCAGGCCGCGACCGGACCGCCGCATTTTAATACAGGCGCCGACCTGGAATCCCGATGTATCCGAATGGTGGCAGGGTGCTGTTTTGCAGCCAAGCCGACAGATTCCGCCCTGCGTAGCGGCACAAAAGCAGCGTGTGATACGCTTTTGAAGGTGAGTTTGTATGTTTGGATTATTGAGAACCGGAGCGTATTCCATTGGCGTGGACGTCGGGTGCGACAACCTCAGACTGGCGCAGCTTGCCGAAAACGGCAAGGGAGTCAAGCTAATCGCGGGCAGAAGCAGGAATCGACCCGACGACATCGAGCCCGGCAGCAGCACCTGGCAAAGATGGGCTATCCAGACAGTAAAACTCTTCACCGCAAACGGGGATTTCCGCGGGAAAGACGTCACTGCGGCCATACCGCCCAGTGACTTGTTTATTGACCATGTAAGAATTTCCAAGACGAACGAAAAAAAGCTCGAGGATGTCGCCTTCTCCAAAATAAAGCAGAAGCTCCCGTTCGAGCCTGTACAAGATAACCTTATGATAAAGTGCATCCAAACGGAGGATGAAAACGTCATCGTAATGGCTGCCGAGCGTAAGATCATTGACAGACACCTAGCAATATACGAACAGGCCGGTCTGCGGGTCAAAACCGTCAGCGTCTGGCCTCTTGCTTTGGTAAACTGCTATATCAAATTCTTCGGCAGACGCAAATCCGACCTCGATGCCGTCGTCATGCTCGTTTGCATCGAGGACGATTGCACCAACGTCGTGATTTGCCGTCACAAAATCCTGCTCTTTGCACGTTCAATTTCGATGGGAGCAAAGCAGCTCAGCGATGAAAAAATCGCAACAAGGCTCGTTCTGGAGCTGACCGCCTGTCGAGGCCAGTTCAGCTCAATGCACCGGAGCGCGCAGATAGAACGGCTGATTTTCCTCACGGGCCGGGCCGTCGAGAGAGACATCTGCGCCGCAATAGCAAAGCAGTTGGAAATGCCCGCACAGATCGGAGATTGTCTGGCGGCAGTGTATATCTCGAATCCCTATCGTTTGGGGATTGATAGGAGAAGCGCCTCATCCGAAGAAACAGACCTGCCGCAGAAGCAGCAGATGAACTGGACTACTGCTTTTGGACTTGGTCTGTCATAGTGGGGCGTAGCACGGGCATCTTGCCCGTGACACAAAGACCGGTCAATACGTCCGGCCGCGGAGTGTGTGTCAGAAAATGCGTAACGTAACTCTTAATGTGTTAAGAGGAAGGTTGGAAAATGCTAAACATAAACTTTGTGCCCGATGATTACGTTCAAAGCGGCGAATCTCGCAGGACAAACATGATGTGTCTTATGCTCCTTGCGCTTGTTATGGCCGCATTAGGCGGCTCGTTTATGACCATCAAGGTGCGCCAGCGCGCATGCCGGGCAAGGGAGAGCCTCATAAACACTCGACTGTCCCGGATACAGAAGTCCATCGCTCAGTTTGAGGAGCTTCAGACACGCCGCAAGAATATGATGAAAACGGCCCTTACGACCGCAGAGCTGATTGAGCCGGTGCCAAGAAGCGTTGTGTTGGCTGCACTGACAAACAACTTGCCGCCCGGGGTCTCGCTCCTGGAGCTCAACCTCATTCAGAAGGAGCCCAAAAAGGCCGTTGCCCCGGCGCCGACAAGCAAATACAAGGCTGCACAGGCCGCCCCAACCAACGAAACACAAAGCGGACTGTCCAGAGAAAAGTCGCTTGAGACGCATATAGACATCGGAGGAATGGCGCCGAGTGACCTGCAGGTCGCCGCATATATCGAGCGCCTGAGCAGCTCCACTCTGCTCGACGGTGTCGCACTGGTTGAATCAAAAGAGTATAAAATCGAGGATACAACTTTCAGGCAGTTTAAGCTGAAGGCCATGCTCAGAAATGAGCTGCACCTCACCAGCGACGATGTTGACGTTATCAGGACAGGCGCCGAAAACTCCGTGTACAGGTTCTAATGTCGGTAGTGTGGGCCTGTTGGGATATGTAAGTCAAAGCAGTGCATAATAATATGAGGGCAAAATCATGACTGGTGGTTTGAGAAAAGCCGTGTTCTTCGCTTTAGTCATCGGCCTGACCGTCGTTGGATACCAATATATGATCAAGCCGGCTAATACCAATCTCGCCGAAGCGAAAGCGCGCGTTGACATGAAACTGGCAAAACTTGCCGAGTACGAAAAGGCCACTGCCGCCGCTG
Organism: uncultured Pirellulales bacterium; assembly: GCA_964354365.1. GTDB lineage: Bacteria > Planctomycetota > Phycisphaerae > Sedimentisphaerales > Anaerobacaceae > CAYGZM01. Next base: position 13,580 of record CAYGZM010000083.1, on the reverse strand, counting down.
AGGACCTCACAAAGCAGCTTGCGCAGCTGGAGGAGGCCATCTCATTCTTCGAGAGCAGGCTTCCCCCCAAGAGTCAGATTCACGAAGTGCTCGAACAGGTCACCATGATCGCACAAAAGGAGGGGCTAAAGCCCAAAACGATACGCACCCTGACGAAGAAAGACGACAGCGGCTACATAGAGCAGCCCCTGGCGATGGAATTGACCGGCAACTTCAAGGCATTCTATTCGTTCCTCCTCGAACTCGAAAAATTGCCGCGTATTATGAAGCTTCG